>DMNP01000071.1:647-3785 GCA_003452695.1 Eggerthellaceae bacterium | reverse complement strand
TCGCGCTCGGCCGCCCGGGCTGCACCGGGGTGAACGGTAACTTTCATAGCCGGCCAGCATGAACGAATTATACTAATATAGATATAAATATTATTTCAAGTACGCATATTTGACAATGTCCAATATAAGACTAGAATGCTCTATGGCAGTTGTAACCAAGTAGACTGCTGGGCTAACGATGAAGCGCACGCATTCGCAGTGCGCATGCAAGGCAAACCTGCTAGAAGAATCGGCGAATCCGCCGCAACTTCGTCTGTCGGCCAACAGAGCAGTATTGCCTGACATGCGGATTCGCCAATGTGCTCCGACGGGAGCGCTTCGATTATACATGATGTGCTCTTTATGCACTTCGTCGCGCCCGAACTGTACGTGCGAACGAAAGGAGCAACAAGAGCATGAACAGTCCAGCTCGCGCCTTCAGCGGCGAGTTGCTCGGTACTTTCCTGATGTGCTTCTTCGGCATCGGTGCTGTGGCAACCGCTGTAATGGCAGGGGCCCACACGGGTCCGTTCCAAGTTGGCATGGTATGGGGTATCACCATCGCTATTGCCATCTACGCTACGCGCAATCTGTCTTGCGCGCACTTCAACCCCGCAGTCTCTATCGCCATGTGCGTTGCCAAGCGCCTGCCGTGGAAGGAGCTGCCCATTTACCTGATCGGCCAGTGCCTCGGTGCACTCCTGGCTGCATTTATCCTGTGGCTCTATTTTGAGCCCACGCTGACGACGCTGGCTGCGCTGCCAGCTGGCGAAGTGTCCCCCAAGGGTGCCGATTGGGCGAGCGCCATCACGGTTTGGGCTGAGCCGTATCCCAACAACCCAGGTTTGACCATCGGCGTCCTGCAGGGCGCCCTTGGCGAGGGCATCATGCTGGTCATTCTTCTGATCATCATCTTCTCGATGACCGAAGACGCCAACGTCGGCAAACCCGGCGATATGATCTTCCCGCTCTTCATCGGTCTGACCATCACAATGGGCATCTGCACCGTGGGCCCGATGACGGACGCAGGCTTCAACCCCGCTCGTGACATCATGCCGCGTATCGTTGCCTGCATCGCAGGTGCAGACCCCGCGGCCGTCTTCGAGCCGGGCGTGTGGGTCGTCTATGTTATCGCCCCCATCATCGGCGGTATCGTGGGCGCTCTGCTCTGGATGTACTGGCTCGAGCCGCTTCATAAGCAGGCGGCCGAGGCTTAATCGCCGTATAGATGAAAGAGGGGGCGGCAATCTTTAATTGCGTTCAGGTGGCCGACTGAGCGATCGCCCAACCCGCCCCGCTTTACAAATGGTATGTCGAAAATCGTATAGGAAATGGAAAAGATTGAAAGGAACTACGATGGCAGTAACCCGCGCAGAAATCAAAGAGTACTACAGCAACGTGAGCATGAAAGAGCATGGCGAGATGGCCACCAACACGTGTGCGTGCGGGCCCGAGAGCATGCCCAACTACATCCAGAAGATCCTCGAAGAGATTCCCGAAGACGTCACCTCGCGTTTCTACGGCTGCGGGTCTCCGCTTCCCCCGGCGCTCGAGGGTTGCACGGTCCTCGACCTCGGCTGCGGTACGGGACGCGACGTATACCTGGCTTCCAAGCTGGTCGGGCCTAACGGCAAGGTCATCGGCGTCGATATGAACGAGGACCAGCTGGGCATCGCCGAGGCGCACCACGCCGAGATGGCGGAGAAGTGGGGTTGGGACAACGTCGAGTTCAAGAAGGGCTACATCGAGGCCCTCGACGAGATCGGCATCGAGGACAACTCCATCGACGTCGTCATCTCCAACTGCGTGATCAACCTGTCGCCGGATAAGGAAGCCGTCTTCTCCGAAATCTGGCGCGTGCTGAAGATCGGCGGCGAGCTTTACTTCTCCGACATCTTCGCCGACCGCCGCGTGCCCGAGGACATCAACAACAATCCGGTGCTCGTGGGCGAATGCCTGGGTGGCGCCATGTACATCGAGGACTACCGCCGTCTCATGACGAAGTGCGGCTGGCAGGACTTCCGCTACATGTCCAGCTCCGCGGCGACGATCGACAACGAGGAAATCGAGGCTCTCATCGGCAACATCGAGTACACGAGCCGCACAATCCGCGCGTTCAAGCTGCCCGATACCGTCGAGGACATTTGCGAGCAGTACGGCCAGACGGCTATCTACCGTGGCGGCATCGAGGGCTGCGAGAAGTACTTCGACTTGGATGACCACCATCGCTTCTACAAGGACCTGCGTCTGGACGTGTGCGGCAATTCCTGCACGTACGTTCAGGATACGCGGTTCGGCAAGTATTTCGAGATCTTCGGCGACCGTTCCATCCACTTCGGTCCGTACGAGGGCTGCGGCAACGCTCCTTCCGTCGGCGGCGACGATGGCGGTTGTTGCGGAGGCGGCTGCTGCTAATAAACCAATGCGTTGAAGCAGTATGCTAGTACGCGCCTGGCTTCCCCCCAGCCAGGCGCGTTTCGCATTACGTGTACATCCCGGAAGGTCAGACAACTTTATGAGCGCGCAATCGACCTCACCGAATGCCCCAGCCACGGTGCATGGAGATCGGCAATGCGGCACGCTCGCTAGTAGCTCTTCCTGCTTCGTGTCTCTTGATAGTCAAGAAGTTCGTCAAGAAGTATCCTCCCAGAGACCAAAACAGTTACCGGTACTTATGGTGAGAAATACACTTCGAACTCGGCATTTACGATTTCTTATGATTGCTTGCCGTCCCCAAGTGATTAGCTGGCAGCTAATCTCTATTCCGTTTCGGTCTGGTAGAATGTGATGCGTTTTGTATTGCTAACGGCGTTACTCGGTAAGGATTGCAGATGAAGTATTCCGAACTCGTCGAGACTGGCGCTTCCCCGACTGAGATTCAGTCCTACCTGCGCGATTCCGAGCTTGTCTCGGTCACCATCCGCATTCCGCGCACGCTTCGGGACTCGGCCAAGGAGGCGGCGTCTCTCAAGGGCATGAACTTCACGTCCTTCATCAAGCGGCTCATGATCGAAGAGCTGAGCCGGAAGGACTAGACGATGCAGCCTGACTACTTCGACAACCGCGCTCGCATCGTAAAGGACGACCTCGTGGCCCAGATTGGGACTGGAGACCGCCTCTCGGCTGCCGCGAATTTCGAGGAGCTGTTCAAGACCTACA
>DMNP01000071.1:0-600 GCA_003452695.1 Eggerthellaceae bacterium | reverse complement strand
GTTCAAGACCTACAGCCCCGACACCATCCGGCGGGTGATCTAGTATGGCGTACGCTCCCCCGTATACAACTACCGATAGGATGGTGGCGGAAGTCGGGACCATCAGTCGCCTCGTTGGTGAGTTCAGCGCGAGAGAGACCCTTTCGCGCAATCCCCATTTGCGGCGTCTCAACAGGATCAAGTCGATTCATTCTTCGCTTGCCATTGAGAACAACACACTCACATTGGACGAGGTAACGGCTGTGCTCGACGGCAGGCATGTGCTTGCCCCGCCTCAAGACATTCACGAAGCGAAGAACGCTTATGAGGCGTACGAGCGCCTGAGCGAGCTCGATCCCCTCTCAATCGATGACCTCCTGAAAGCGCACGGCTTCATGATGGTGGGTCTTGTCAAAGACGCCGGAAGGTTTCGCAATGGCAATATTGGCGTGTTTGCCGGAGAGGCCCTTATTCATGCGGGTACACCCGCGCGTTACGTGCCACAGGTTATGTCGGATCTGTTTGGGCGGCTGCGCACGACCGAGGCACACCCGTTAATTTCGTCGTGCGTCTTTCATTTTGAATTCGAGTACATTCATCCGTTTTCGGATGGCAATGGCC
>DMNP01000346.1:749-3166 GCA_003452695.1 Eggerthellaceae bacterium | reverse complement strand
TCACCACGCGCGCCATGTTCGAGAACTCCACCAAGCCCATCATCGGCATCCCGTTGACCGTGACGACCTTGAAGGAAGTCGCCGAACTTGCCGCCGTTGCCTGCGGCGGATGGGACGCTTTTCACGAGAAGCCGTCGTACCTGTTGCTCAACGGTCAGACCTCAACGCCGCTGCGCACCGAGGAAGCTCAGTTCACCGACAAGATCTTCTACGCGGCTGACAAGATGATTCCGCAGGTGAACACCAGCTACATCCAACTCGGGTCCGTGGCTCCGGTCGTGCTGGCGAGCGCTATCGAGATGGCGATTGCCGAAGGCCTGTTCCAGCTCGCCATCGCCCAGACCTACAAGCCCGGTGCGCCGTATTTCTGCACGCTCATCTCCGGCACCTTCGACATGCGCACGACGCGCACCTGCTACGGCACCCCCGAGCACTGCCTGTGCGAGGCGGCCGGCGCCGACGTCTACCATTACCTGGACATCCCCACCATGGGCACGGGCGGCGCGGTGTCGTCGAAGTTCGTGGACGAGCAGCTGGCCATCGAGCAGTCCATGACCATCCTCATGGCGGGCCTCGACGGCGGAAACCTCATCCACAACGTGGGCTTCATGGAGGACGGCCTGATCTCGCACCTCGACTCGCTGACCATGGCCAACGAGATCATCGGTTACGCCCGCCGCATCCGCCGCGGCATCGCCTTCGACGAGGAGACCACCAGCCTCGAGACCATCGCCGAGATCGGCCACGGCGGCGAGTACATGACCGCCGACCAGACCTTCGACTACTTCGAGGACGAGGTGTGGTACCCCGAGCTCATCGACCGCGCCAGCTACTCCAAGTGGCTCGACGGCGACCAGCTCACCTTCAACGAGCGCCTGCACGCCAAGACGGCGCAGATCCTCGAAGAGCATGACCCGGGCGTGAGTTACTCCCCCGAGGCGATCGCGGAGATGGACCGCATCTGCGACGCCGCGCTCGCGCGCGTTGGCCAGTAGGCCTGCGAGCTTACTCAGGACAGGTCTTGCACGAAGAGGAGTCACCATGAAACTCTCAGGAAAGAACATAGTCGTTTTCATCGTGCTGGCTGGCGCGGTGGCTCTGGCTTACTACTTACCTTGCCTGCGCTACAACTTCTACCAGCAGATGATGGATGGGCTGATGCTCGACGATGCTCAGATCGGGCTCATCGGCTCTTTGGTGAACGTCATTAACACGGTTTGCTATCCAATTGGCGGAGTGCTTGCAAACAAGTTCAGGACCAAGACGCTCATCGTCATCACGCTCGCGGCGTTCCTTATCCTCTCCGTTTGGTACGCGTTCGCCCAGGGCTTCGTCATGCTGCTCATCATTCACCTCCTGTTCGCTTTCTTCGGCATCGCCACGCTTTGGTCGGCGTACCTGTCTGCGGTTCGAGGCCTTGCCGACGAACGAAACCAATCGAAGATGTTCGGTTGGAACGAAGGCACACGCGGGCTGATCCAGTTCGCAATCTCCCTGGCGTTCGTCGCGCTCATGGGCATCGCGCTGAACGCGGCCCAGGGCTTCACGTATTCGATGCTGTTCGCCGCCGGCGTATGCGCCGTGTTCCTGGTGTTGGCCATCGTGTTCATGGATGGCAAGCCGAAGGTCGACGAACAGGACGCTGCCGAAAAGGCCGATGAGGAGCCGGTCGAGAAGTACACGGTCGTCGACGTTCTGAAGAACCCGGGCGTGTGGGTCGTGACGTTCCTCATCATGTGCGCATACGTGTTCTGGACCATGGGCAACTCGTATCTCAGCCAATATACCGTGGACGTCCTGGGCCTTGATCCGGGCACCGCTTCGACCATCGGAACGGTGCGCACTTACCTGATCGTCGCTATTGCCGGCCTCATTGGCGGGGTGCTGCTCGACAAGTTCCCCTACAAGGGCCGCACCTTCATCGTGTTGCTGGCCATCGACATAGTGCTCATCGTCGGCGTCATGATCACCGGCGAACAGCTGATGCTGTGCGTGGCGCTGACCATCTGCATTTCGTTCATCGCCAACATAATGAAGACCACCTATTGGTCGACCATGGGCGAGGCCGGCATTCCGGCGGCCATGACTCCTCTGGCGACTGGCATCATCTCGTTTATTTGCTTCATGCCCGACTGGGTGTACCCGGTGGTCTTCGGAAACTGGCTGACCGACGCGCGTGCTGCAGATGGCGGCGTCGCCGGTGCGGCTGTGGCCGGCGTGTATCAGAACATATTCCTGATCATCATCGCGTTCGGCGTGTTGGGAATGGTCGTGTCGTTCATCCATTGGAAGCGCGCCCAGAAACTCGAGGCCGCCGGCGTCATCGAGATCGACCATCACGGGAAGAAGTAAACCAGGTTCGGAGGCGGTCCGGCCAGGCTCGCGGGACACGAGCTCGGAACAATGAAAAGGCGGCG
>DMNP01000346.1:0-671 GCA_003452695.1 Eggerthellaceae bacterium | reverse complement strand
GCCTTGTCTTGCGAGCCTTGCTCGAGCTGTTATCGGGCCATAGCTTTAATCAGGTCAGCCATATTGCGGCCGAGCTGCCCCAGCATGTCCTCGCCGAACTTATCGTTGCCGTCGTCGAACATGAGGTTCCAGTACAAGGACGAGACTATCGGCATACCGCTGAACGCGAAATAGCGTCCGATCTCGTCGAGCGCTGAAGTCGAGCCGGCTCGATAGAGCGTTGCCACGCCTGCCGCCGGCTTGCCTGCGAACAGGCGGCGATCGTGAGCGCTCGCAGCGTAGAACACGCGGTCGAGCAATGCGAGCAGCGCACCGTTTGCGCCCGCGAAGTACACCGGCGTTCCCACGACGAGGCCGTCGGCTTCGAGCAGGTTCTCGATGATTTCGTTTGCGACGTCGTCGCTGAAAGCGCAGCGTGCGGTTTCAGCGCACTTCTCGCAAGCTATGCAGCCGCGCACCGGTCTGTTGCCAATCCATATCCGCTCGCTTTCCAGGCCCTCTTCGGCCAAGGCGGCTTCCACGATTGCAAGCGCCTTGTCCGTCGTCCCCGCTTTGTGCGGGCTTCCGTTTATGACGAGGGTTTTCATGGACGTCCCCTTTCTTGAAAGAGATGGGCACCTTCGGGGCTTGTGCGTATTATAGCGAAAATCCTGGTTTGCTGATTGTGGGTT
>DMNP01000396.1:509-6434 GCA_003452695.1 Eggerthellaceae bacterium | reverse complement strand
TGTCCTTGGGCTCGGCCTGCGAGTCCGGCACGGTTGCCGCCTCGATTGCCGCGACCGCCTCGTCGTAGACTACCTTCAGCTCTGCCTTTTCGCTATCGGTAAAGGCCGCTGAGCCCAGCACCTCGTCATACTTGGCGTCGAGCGCAGCCTTGGCCTCAGCCTTGCCCGTCTCGAGGTCTTTTTGGGCCTTCGTCTTCACCGCGTCGAGGGCGGTCTCCCCGTCCTGCTCGGCCTTCCACGGGCCGTTGTCCTTGGGCTCGGCCTGCGAGTCTAGAACAGTCGCCGCCTCGATTGCCGCAGCCGCCTCGTCGCGGACATCCTTCAGCTCGGCCTTGCCGGCATCATCGTACGCGCCGCTGTCCACCATGGCGTCGTACTTGGCGTCGAGCGCGGCTTTGGCCGCTTCGCGCGCAGTCTGCAGCGCCGTCTTCACCGCGTCGAGGGCGGCCTCCCCCGCCTGCTCGGCCTTCCACGGGCCGTTGTCCTGGGGCTCGACCTGCGAGTCTGGCACGATTGCCGCCTGGATCGCTGCGACCGCCTCGTCGTAGGCGTCCTTCAGCTCGGCCTTGCCGGCATCATCGTACGCGCCGCTGTCTACCATGGCGGTGTACTTGGCATCGAGCGCAGCTTTCGCTGCTTCGCGCGCATCATGAATCGCCTGCACTGCGTCGAGCGCGGCTTCCCCAGCCTGTTCGGCTTTCCACGGGCCGTTCTCCTTGGGCTCGGCCTGCGAGTCTAGAACAGTCGCCGCCTCGATTGCCGCAGCCGCCTCGTCGTAGGCATCCTTCAGATCTGCCTTCTCGCTCTCGGTGAAGGTGGGTGCGCTCAGCATGCCGTCGTACTTGGTGTCGAGCGCGGCCTTGGCCTCCTGCTTCGCCTGCGCGAGCAGCGCCGCCTCCAAGGCGACTTCATCGTTATCAAGCTTCGTGAGCCTGCCGGTGGTTTGGATCGAGCTCTTCTGGTCGTCGTTAAGCGCCTCGTAGGCTGCCCTGGCTTCTTCGATGGCGGCTTTGTCGGACACGGTAACATTGGCAGCGTCGGGAAGCGCATCGATCTTTTCCTCAACCGCCTTCAGCGCCTCGTCCGGCGCGATGGTAACGGTGAGGCAGACGGGGTTGCTGTCCAGGTAGTTCTCGCCATCGCCCGTGGCCTTGTACCACACGAAGTAGTCGCCGGCCTCCTTGCCGATCAGGGACTCGGTGCCGCTCTTCCAGGCGTCCGCATCGGCCGGCTCGGTCGTAGCATCCGTGCCCAACGCGTAGAGCAAGGTGCCGTTCGTCGCCGTGCCAGGGGCGGCCAGCAGCGCCTGGTCCACGCCGTTGTAGGTAAGATCGGCCGCGGTGGGCGCCGAGTCGATGGTGGGCACGGGCTTCCAGTCGTAAGACAGGGTGGCCTCGGCGATGTCGTAGTTGCCGTTCTCGGCGTACGTCGAGCCGGTCATCTTGTCCTTGATGGTCACCGTATGCTCGGCGATGTTGGGCACGACCTCGTATTCGGCCTCGGGAATCGTATTGCCCTGCGCGTCCTTGATTTCGGCCGCAGGCGCGACGTCGCCAGGAGCAGGAGACGGGCTGAACGTGACGTTGTCGTACGCAGGCGCAACCGCCTGCCGGTGGATGGTGAAGTCCTTGCTGCCGGTGCCGCTGTTGTAGTTGGCCGTCTCTTCCACCGTCACGGCCAGGGTGTATTCGCCCGCGGCTTTGGGAAGTTCTTCGCTATTCCACGCGGCAGTGCCCTCTTTGTTCGTGATCGTGATGCTTTCTATCTGACCATTGCCGGGGCTGTCGGCATCGATGGGGAACATCGGACTTTCGCCATATGTCCAGATTGAATCGAAATTGACCGTGGGCGTCATGTCTGCCTTGCCCACCGTCACGTTTATGGTGGCAGGCAAGCTGAGCGAGTGGAAGGCGTAGTCGTCGCCGTCTTCTTCAACCTTGAAAGACATCGCGTTCACAACCACCGCATAGGTTCCGGCCGGGGTGTCCGATGCAGCCTGAAGCTGCGGCGTAGTTTGGAGTACTGGGTTAGGAACGCTGAAGTAGTTTACGTCGCCTCCGGAGCTGTCCTTCTGGCTGCCGATTTGGTAGGTTAGCAATGGGGACTTTTCACTGGTTCCACCCTGGAAGCTTAAGGAGGTTGCTTCGGTGCTGTGGTCCTCGCCATAGGTCATGCTGAGGGACTGCGGGCTCGGATAGCCGGTTATCATGTTCACCTTTTTGAGGTGGATGAACCATGTCCTGGGATTTCCGCCAACATCCGCATATGATACTTCGGTAACTTGGTAGTTGGCTTTCACAGGCCAGTTTTCATGTGCGTAATACGTCTGGTTGTAACCGTCACCATCAGCATTCATCTCACGGATTCTCAACCAGTCGTTATCCCACGTGCCATGCGTATTCGGGGAGATCAGTAATCCGCCATTTGAAAGTATGTCGCCGGTGCTAAGCTGGTTCGCCGAAAACCATCCCGTTCGGATTGCGTCCGTCACCACAATCTGGTGCTCCACACCGCCCGCAGTGACGCGCATCCATTCTGTGCTGGTGAAAGGCTTATGGGCCGCCACGATCCACGTACCGTCCTGAAGCTGTACGGAGAAAAGGCTTAAGGAGCTCGTCTTAACATCCGAGACCTCGCCGGAAATGCCAATGCCCGCGAGCACGTCCGCAAGGGGAACAGTGGTGCCTCCCTGCATGACATATTGCTTGCCGTTGTACGTGAACTCGACGGTGTAGGAAGACTGGCCCTTAACTACAACCGCAGAGTCATCTCCCGTCTGCGACGTAGCCAATGCCTGCTGCCCTGTCCACAGCAGCGCTGCGGCGAGCGCCGCGGCGAATGCCATCGAGATGCAGAGTACCTTGCGAGATATCGACTTCGCGACCATAGCGAACCCCTCTCATTCCTGCATGCCGTCCGGGCATGCATGTTAAGCACAGCCGCAACTGAGCATTTTCAACCAGTTTGTTTCTACACCACGGGAAAGGTGCATGCAAGGGGGGTTCCAGATTGTCACCCCCTGCGTGAACAGGGGAAATTGATATGTTGGTGGAACGAGGGGACGGGGGTCCGTTCCGCACAGGCGGGCCACATTTCGTATCCCAAGGGTTTGCGCCAGTATGGAACAGACCCCCGTCCCCTCGTTCCCGACGCATCCCCCAACCCGCGGCCGGTCCGCGCGCGTGGTGTAGAATGGGGCAAACGGCAAGCGGAGGGAGGCCGCCATGTGCAACGGATCGGTTAACGCCACAGGGCGCCCGCGCGTGGTCGACAGGCGCGGCAAGGGAATCGTCGCCATAGGCATCGAGAGCTTCGCGGACGTGGCGACGCGCCACGTGTACGTGGACAAGACGATGGTCATACCCGACCTCATCGACCGCGGCGGCGTCACGCTGTTCTGCCGGCCGCGCCGGTTCGGCAAGTCGCTGATGCTGCGCACGCTGCAGTGCTACTTCGAGGCGCCGGTGGAGGGCTACATCGACGATGCGGGCCCGCTGTTCGAGGGCCTGGCCGTCATGGGCGCAGACGACTACTACACCGCCGAGCGCGGGGCGCACCCGGTGATCTACCTGGGGCTTAACGCCTGCGGGGGCGACACGTGGGAGGCCATGCGGGCGTCGGTTGCCCGCGTCGTGGCCGACGAGTACGGGCGGCACGGCTACCTCGCGGAATCCGGGTCGCTGAGCCCGGCCGACAAAGAGCGCTTCGAGCGCGTTTGGAACGAGCGCGGATCGGTCGAGGACCTGGAAGGGTCGCTCGCTCGCCTCGCCCAGATGCTGCGGCGCCACCACCGCAGCCAGGTGGTCATCCTCATCGACGAGTACGACAAGATAGTGACCGAGGGGCATTTGCACGGCTACCGCGACGAGGCCACCGGCTTCCTGAAGAGGTGGCTGACCGGCGCGCTGAAGGGCACGGTTGACCTGCGGCTGGCCGCGCTCACGGGCGTGCAGCGCGTGAGCAAGGAGTCCATATTCTCCGACCTGAACAACTTCGTGGTGGACACGGCCCTCGACCACCGCTACGCCGAGGCCTTCGGGTTCACGCAGCCGGAGGTGGAGGAGCTGGCCGCCCACCTGGGCCGAGCCGACAAGGCCGGGGAGCTGGCCGAGTGGTACGACGGATACGACTTCGGCGGCGAGAGCGTGTACAACCCCTGGTCGGTGCTCAACTATTTCTTCCAGGGCTGCATCGCCCAGCCCTACTGGACCAACACGAGCTCCAACACGGTCGTGAAGGACATGATCGCGCGGGCGGACGAGGGCGTGAACGCCCAGCTGACGGCGCTGGCCGAGGGCGGCGCCGTGGAGGCCATGCTCGACCTGTCGGTCGTGTTCGGCGAGATAGACTCCGACACGTCGGCCATATGGAGCCAGCTCTACCTGGCCGGCTACGTGACCACCCACGACGTCGCCGAGCCCAACGACTCCGCGCTGGTGCGGCGCCTGGAGGTGCCCAACCTGGAGGTGGCGCGCCTGTTCTCCCGCGAGCTGGTCGAGCGCGCCGAGGCCGCCGCCGGCGGTCGCCACGCGCTCTCCGCCCTGCACGCCGCGCTCGCGTCAGGCGACGGGGGCGCGCTTGCCTACGAGCTGGAGCGCGCGCTGCTGAACTCGGTCTCCTACTTCGACCTGCGCGACGAGAACTCCGCCCACATGTGGCTGCTCTCGCTGCTCTACGGCATGGAGGGCTACCGATTCCCGCGCTCGAACCGCGAGGTGGGCCGCGGGCGGCCCGACGTCGTGTGCGAGCCCGACGCGGCGCACGAAACCGCGCTGCCGGCGATCGCGTGCGAGGTGAAGTTCGCCCGCGCCGCGGCCCCCGAAGAGCTGCAGGCGCTCGCGCAGTCGGCCCTGGACGAGCAGGCCCTGCCCAGGCGCTACGCCCACGGCCTGGCCGGCGCCGGCGCCCTGCTCTGGGGCGTCGCCTTCGACGCCGCCAAGCACACAGCCGTCGCCTGTTCCCACGTTTAAGCGTGCAAAAACCGAGGTCGGTTTTTGCAGGACCGCCGCCCCCCTTTGGTCAGTTTATTTTGACGCTCTCCCCCGCGTTCCGCAGCGATTGCGGCTAGCCGATGACGAGCCGAACCAAGCCGGGCTCGTCGATGGAGTATTCGGATGTCATGCTCTGCAACACCATCTCGGACACCTCGTCGGCGGCCGCAACGATGTCGTCGTCGGTTACGCCGGCGGCATAGAGCGCCTTGCAGTCGACGAGCAGCCGCGCTTTCTCGCCGCCTTCGCCAATCGACAAGTCGTACCTGATCTCGGGGTCCTCCACCCCATACTTCCGGGCCGCGGGGATGAGGAATCGCGACGATATCTCCTCTATCACCAGCTCGATGGCCATGGCGATGCGCCTGGCGAGGAACTGCCGCACGCAGAACTCCTGCAACGACGCGACCATGGCGGGGTAGTCGTACTGGATGGCGCGGATCTCCCATTCCCAATCGCGCACGCGGAAGACGAAATCGTGGGTCTCCTGCCGCTTGGGGTGCTCGAATATCTGCTCGGGGGGCCCGCCTCCCACACCTCGCCGCGGTCCATGTAGAACACGCGCGTGCTGGCCTCGCGTGCGAAGCGCATCTCGTGCGTCACCACCAGCATGGTAAGCCCCCGGGCGACTAGGTTCTTCATGACCGTGAGCACCTCCGAGACCATCTGCGGGTCGAGTGCGCTCGTCGGCTCGTCGAACAGCAGGATGTCCGGGTTCATGGCCAGCCCGCGCGCAATGGCCACGCGCTGCCTCTGCCCGCCCGAGAGCTCGCTCGGGTAGTTGAGCGCCTTGTCCTTCAGGCCCACGAGCGCCAGCAGCTCCAGCGCCTGGTCGTAGGCCTCCTGCTTCCCCATCCCGAGCAGGCGCGTGGGCCCCAGCATTATGTTCTCGGCCACGAGCAGGTGCCCGAACAGGTTGAAGTTCTGGAACACC
>DMNP01000396.1:0-455 GCA_003452695.1 Eggerthellaceae bacterium | reverse complement strand
GGAACACCATGCCCATCTTGCGGCGCATGGCGTCGAGGTCGGTCGCAGGATCGCACATGTCGGCGCCATCCACGATGATCTTTCCGCTCGTCGGCGTCTCCAGGCGGTTCAGGCAGCGTATGAAGGTCGACTTGCCCGTGCCCGAGGGGCCTATGATGGATATAAGCTCGCCCCGTTCGACGGTGGCGTTCACGTCTTTCAGGGGCACGGCGCCCGGATACTCCTTGCGAAGGTGTTCGACTTCAATCAGGCTCATCGCAAATCGACCCCCTTAATGGTGCGCGAGCCCTCTGGCGGCTCGAGCTTCATGATGAAGCGGTCTATGACTTTCGCAAGCAGGAAGCACAGCGAGAAATAGATTATCGCTATGGCGATGAGCGGGAAGAACGCCTCCATGGTGCGCGCGCGGATGATGTCGCCCACGCGGGTGAGGTCCTGCACGGCGATGTAGCCGA
>DMNP01000299.1 GCA_003452695.1 Eggerthellaceae bacterium | reverse complement strand
TGATCGTCTTCGCAAGCGTACGCGATCGCTAGAAACACGAGCTGCCCTGAAAAGGCTGTCCTGAACGCTAAACATTACCGGGCCTACGGGGCTTGGCGGTATCTGCGCCGCAGCAGGACGAGCGAGGCGGCCGACAGAGCCAAGCCGGCAAGCAGCGGGGCGAAGGCACCGGGACCGCCCGTTTCGGGCAAGTTGAAGCTTTCATCGTAAATGTTCACGAATTCGGGAATATAGTTCACATCCGGCGTTTCGCCCGCAAGTATGGCTTCTAGCTGAGCGGCGTAGAGCACGTCCACCTTCAACACACCCGTACCGTCTGGATCGCTTACCGAAACCATAACCTTTTCGCTGTGCGTGTCGTACACGACGCTCTGCTGGCCGTCGTCCACTTCGCGGATGAAATAGGTGTAGGTGCTGCCCACGTCGGCCGCGCTGAACTGCAGCGCTTCGAATTCCACGGAGCCGTCGATACCGGTCGTCCGCGAATCCACGACTTCGCCAAACTCGTCGCGCAGCTCGAAGGTGAAGGTGCGCTCGCCGAGCACTTCCATGGGCTCTTCGCCATTCAAAAGCGTCTTGTGCGCGCGAAGCACGGCGCTGCCCTCTGCGCGGTACACGTTGTTGAAGCGAGCCTGGGCCGTGGCGTCGGCTTCGATGCGCCCGCGTTCGCCATCGTGCGAAACAAGCTGGAAGCCATCGGTGGGCAGCTCGACAACAGAATACGAAGCTCCTGCCGGCAGGCCTTCGACCAGCAAGGATTCCCTGCTTCCGAGCAGCACCTGGCCACCCGAAGCTATGCTGCCCACGCGCGGTGCGCCAAGCGCATCCGTCAAAGCAGACGCCGAGTCGTTGTCTGCCTGGCCGATTATCTTGTACGCAAAGGCCAGGGGTGCGCCTTCGCCGTCCAGCAATTCGTTGCCATCGGCGTCGCTCAAATCGATGCGGAAGAGGAAGCGGACATCGGCCGCGGCGTCGGTCATGCCAACCGCCACCTTGCCCACGCGCAGCTTGCCGGGCTTCACACGGTTCAGGAACTCGGCTGCCTGCTCGTTTTCCTGGCCACCGACCGGATCTTGGTAGCGTACATGCGAGCGCAGCACGCCATCGCCCGCATCGGATACGAGCACTTCCACGGGCCACTGCCTGACGTCGTAGATGATGCTCCCCGTATCGGCGGGCACGGCCTCGGCTATCGTGTAGCCGAACGCCTTGTAAGCCGCACACGCATCGTCGGGAATGGCGGGGCCATACACCACCCCGCGCAGCATCCATTCGCCAGCAGCCTGCTTCTGCTCGGGCGTGGCGTCTTCGTAGATTATGCGTTCGTGGCCGATTTCGGCGACGGCCTCGGCCGGAACGTCGGAGCCACCGTAGGCCACGCCGTCTTTGCCCCACACGGGAATCGCCGCACGCAGGCGGTCTTCGGCCTGGCCATAGGCAACTGCCGCGAAGGTGCCGTCCAGAGCGTAGTCCAAGGTGCCGAACGCCACCGCGCCCGACTCATCGTTGGTCGCTTTTCGCAGCACCGTGCCGCCCTCATCGCGCAGCTCGAACGAGAACTGCCCAGCTTCCAGCGTTGCACCCTGCAGGACCTTGCGGGCCACAAGGTCTGCCGTGCCGCGGGCCGCATACGTGTTCGTGAACGAGGCCAGGGCCGCACCACCGCCCACGATTACGCCCCGATCGCCCGTGCTGGTTACCCGCAGCGCGCTATCCGCACTTTCCACGACGCGGTAGCGCAGGCCCTCGGGCACATCGGCGAACTGCACCGACTGGCCGTCTGCCAGCAACACCGTTTCGCCGCTGGCAATCGTTCCCGCCTGGCCGTCCGAGCGTGTCCAGGCAAACTTCAGGGGTTGGCCCTGCGCATCGGCGGGAACGGCGCCCGCCTCGTCGGCGAAATGCACCGCAAACGCGTACTCGCGCCCATCGAGCGCGTCCGATGCGCCCTGCACGGTCTTGCCGACAGTCAGCGACCCCACGCCCGGCTCGGGCGCATCGGGAGTCTCGTTGGCGAAGACCGCGCCATCGTCGTCGTAGCTCACCGTGGCTTCCAGCTTCCCCGCGCTATTGCGCACGACCTGCACCCGAACGGTTTCCACATGCCCGTCGTACACGACATCGCCCAACGTGAAGGTGCCATCGCCGTTGTCCACGGCACCGGACGGCACGACTTCGCGAAGGTCGAACGTCCAGGTGCCCGTTCCGGTAAACGTAAGGGCGTCGAAGGTAACGCCCGCGCCCACGTTGGTTTTCGTCTGGGCAGCCGTGGGCGCATATCGATTCGCGGAACCGCTCGTGCGGCTCAGCGTGAAGGAGAACCGCCCGGTTTCCGGCGCAGCGCCGTCCAGCGTCTTCGCGGCGGCAAGGGTAACCGACACCTGGTCGTCGGCCGGCTTGTTCGTGAACGATGCCTCGGATGTTTCCAGCGATTTCACGACGCCCGTCGCCCCCGAGCTGCCGACAAGCGACCAGCCGGGCTTGGATGCCTCCACGATCTGGTACGACGTGCCGGCGGGCAATCCTTGGATGAGCGCCGATTCGCCGCCGCGCAGCGTAAGCGTCATAAGGCCATCGTTTACCGTGGCGGTCGTTTCGCGCTTTTGCCATACGGCGTAGAACGTGGTCGTAACGCCATCGCTTGCCAAGGGAACGGGCACGACGTTGGTCACGGACTGCCCGTCCTCATACACCGCATCGCCGCCCGGCTGCGTGGCCCACCCCGCGAAATCGTACCCGAAACGGACGAAGCGGTTGGCCGCGAGCGTCTTGGCCTCGTCCACCTTATGCGCCTGGTACGGCATCGTGCCGATGGCATCGGCATGCCCCTTGTCGAAGAGCACCTTGTAGTTAACCGGCCGCGGCTCCCACAGCCACGTGCCTGCATAGCCGGTGTTGTATTGCTGCATAAGCTGTGTCGAGGTAAGGGCGGGCGCGGTGGTACTGCCCTTCAGCACCCATTTGTCGGTATGCGTATTGGTGGCCTCATGCCCGGGAAGACCCGCCGCCGTTGCCAACACGGAACCGGCGCCCCTGAAGGAAAATCCCGATCCCAGCTTCAGCGATTCCAGTCCCGTGCAGCCGGAAAGCATGCCCGTCATGTTGGTCGCGCCCGCCGTGTAGAAATAGGCGAGGTCGAGCGACTTCAGCTTCGGACAGTTGTAGAACATGCGGTACAGATTCGTGGTGTAGTCGTAGGTTACCTGGCCCGTGGTGTAATCGTAGCTTGCGTACGTGCGCGTGTTGAACTGCGACAAGTTTATGCTTTCCAAATTGGGGCAATCCGAGAACCAGTTCGCGTACGACTTCGCAAACACGGCTTGACTCCAATAGGTATCCACGTGTTTTATCTGCGACTTGTAGTCCTGCCATGTCGGCGCCGTCGCCCCCGTGGACGTCGTGTTCACGGTGAACACCCTGCCCCGTGCGTACTCAGGCCACCAGTCGTCGCCTAAGTTCACGTTCGCGATGGCGTTGTTCGCAAGCGTTTGCTCCGATTGGAAGAACATGAGCGTGCCGTCGTCCTTCAGCATGGCATAGGTGAAGATCTCCGGGTTGTAGATGGGCCCGCCCGCCGAGGGCAGTTGGCCGCCCTTTTTGAAATCGGCGTAGACCACGATGTCGTCGTATACGGGCGTTCCCTCGAACACGAACGGCTCGCCGTCCGCGGTGTGCCATTCCAAGGCGCTGGCTAACGCGTAATTGTAGCCATCAGGCGCCCTCTGCACTTTAGGCGCTTCGATCGTCGAGCCATCCGCCACGTTCTCGTATCGCTCCGGATAGAAGCACCCATCGGCTTCGATTGCCCTATCCGAGTCGCGATCCCACGCGCCGAAGGTAACGGTATGCATCTTGGGCTCGGGCGGCTGCAAGTCGGTACCGGAAAGCTCGTAGCCGTAGGTGCCGTCGGGCACGGGAGACCCGTCGGGCGTGAGCAAGCGCACCGTGAAGGTGAACTCCTCGTTCAGGTCTTCCAAGGTGTAGTCCTGCAGCAGCTTTTCCACGCGCAGGTTGCCCGGTTCCAGCTCGTTCACGAACACGGGTACCTCGTCGCTTGGCACGGGCACGCCGTCGTGCAGGTTTACAACCGTCTGCGACACCGCAAGCGTGCCGTCGGAGTTGTCCGCGATGCTTACCAGATAGGTGTAGGTCTGCGTGCTGTACACTACACCGTGCTGGCCGGTGTTCACCTCGCGCACGGTGTAGCGGTACTGCTTGCCGACATCCGCTTCGCTGTAGGGAATGGGATCGAAATTCACCACGCCGTCTGCGTTGTTCGCGGCAGTGCGCACGACCTGGCCGGATTCGTCTAGCAGCTCGAACGAGAACTGCCCGTCGGCGGGCTTCGAGCCCTTCAGCGTCTTCCAGGCCTTTATCTCGGCAGCGCCCGTGGCGTGGTACTCGTTCTGGAAGACAGGCGGGGTGTCCCCCAGTTCCTGCCCGTCGAAGCCGTAGTACGTGGGCGTGGCCTGCAGCACGCCGCCACCCACATCGACCACGCGCACCTTCACGCTGGCCGCGCGACTATCGTACGTGAAGCCGGGCCGCCCATCGTTCAGCTCTTCGATGGTATAGGAAAAGGTGCGCTCGGTAGCATAGGTTCCATCGCCGTTGGCCAAGTCGTTTATCCCATACGACAACGTGCCGAAGTACACGTCGCCCGCCCGGTCGTTATAGCCGATGCGCACGATGTTGCCCGCCGAATCCTTCAGCAGGAAGCGGAACAGATACGCCGGCAGGGAGCGACCGTCCAAATCCTTGCCGCAATGCAGGATTACGCTGCCCGCGCCCTGATACGAGTTCTCGAACAGCGCCTCGGCGGTCTGGCGTGCTTTCAGGGTGCCCGACTGGCCGCTGGCATGCAGCAGCTTGAAGCCTTCCGCGTCTTCTTCGACGATGCGGTAGTCGGTTTCGGAGGGCACGTCGTGCACGAGCACGCGCTGTCCCGCCGTGCACGACACCGTGCCGCCGTGGGCTACTTCGCCCGTGCGCACGACGTTTCCGCTGGCCAGGTCGATAACGTCGTAGGCGAACAGCCCTTCCACGGGGTCGCCTGCGCCGAACGTGCTGTCGCTCGATTGCCCCCAGCGCGATGCGCCCGGCACCTTCTTGGTCAGGTACAGCACGAAGGAAAACTCGGCGTCCTTCGAGGCGTCGGTCACCCGATACGCCTTCTTCTGTATGGATATGTCGGCATAGGGGTCGTAGGTGTTATGCAGGTTGTATCCGTCCAGCACGGAGTACACGTAGCCATCCACGTAGTCCTCGGAAACGGAATACGTTACTTCCTCGCCTTCGAAGTAGCGGCGCATGTCGCTGAACTCGTAGTTCCAGGAACCGTTGCTGTCGGGCTTCACGTCTTCGCTGGCGAAGTACACCTGGCCATACGTGGGCGTTGTGCCGACCAGGTTCACCCCCACTTGCTTCGGGCGCACTGCGGTGGTGTCGTTCCAGGTCTTGCTGCCGCTGATTACCACGGTCTTGGGATCGTAGCGGTTGGTTATCGTGTACGTACCCGGCGCGGTCTGGGCAACCGTCGTGCGGTATTCAAGGCCCTGGCCCTCGGGGTACGACTCGTTGAAGGACCAGTGGTACGCATTGCCCTGGGCGTCTTCCGGGCTTAGCCCATCGAAGGCGCCTTTCCATTCGTTGGCCTCGTTCAGCACCAGGCTCTTGCCCGTGTCCTGGCCGTTGCGCAGCAGGCTTATGGTCACCGAATCGGGGCGGGCGCGGTCGTTGTCGGCGGCGTCGCGCCATTTCTTCACCACGTTCAGGCGGAACGGCGATATGCCCACCTTCGTGTAGTCGTTGCGGATGAACTGCTCGCTGGAATCGTGGCTGTAGGCGTCTATCTGCACACAGGTAAGGAACGCGTTGTTGTAGGCATGGTGGTTGTTGGCGGGGTCGTATTTGCGCTCGCCCTGGGCATAGAGCGCCTGCGCCGCGTCCTCGTCGGGTGCGCGCATGGTGATGTAAACCGACATGCGCTCGCCCGGCTTCAGCTCGAAATCCGTGCCGTCGACCCGCTTGCTCGCATCTATGGCTATGGCCGTTACCTGCGAAAGGTCCGCAGGCGGCGTAGCCGACCACACGCTGCGATCCGAGAGGTCCTGGTTCGCAGGCAGCGACGGCTGCGACGGGTCGGGGTTGGCCTGTTCCAGAACCAGGCCCGGCACCGTGCTGTAGTACACGACGGGCGCTGCTCCCATGGCCTGCAGTGCGCTCACGTCCACGCCGACCAGCGAGCCGCGCCACTGGCCCAGCCCATAGTCGAACTTGTCCGGCGTAGGAACGTAGTTGTCCAGCGAATCGTACAGGACGATGTTCTTGTTCACCATTCCGCTGGAAGACCCCAGCGCAAGCTGATAGGTGTATTCCTGACCGGGGAACACGTTCGCGTCGTCTCCCAGCAGGCCATCGGTGTAATAGCCCAAACCCTTCGTGGTAACGGTCTTGCGCAGCGAGGTAAGAGCTGCCATATCGGGGTTCACGTACGCCGAACAGTTCGCGTACACGAACGCCGCCCGGTCGCTGGTGGGGTCCAGGTCGGTCATAAGGTCCTCGACCCCCGCCACGGCATCCCGCGACTGCGCGTTGAAGCCGGCCAGCGGGTTGTCGGGTTCGCCTTTGTAATGCTCGACCGAACCCAGCTGCCGTTCGTCATCGGATTCGTAGGCCATGTAGTTTTGCAGGTAGGTTCCGCCCTTGTCTATTTTGTCCCATGTGTAATAGGCATTGAAGCGCACTTCGGGCACATCGCTCATGCCGGCCGACTTGTCCAGCCGCGGATACAAACTGGTCGGAGCCGATTTTCGCGCGAAGGGGTCGGGTGTAAGTTCCGTTTTCACCACCAGCAACGTGCGCCCCGATCCGCGGAAGTCCTCGATCGTGTACGCATCTACCACGGAATCGCCGTGGCGGTACGCGGCCACGGTGGACATGTCGGGCTCGACGCCTGCCGGAAGCAGGTCGTACCACGTGGCACCGCGCTGCTGGGTAACGCTGCCCTCGGCAACGGCCGCCTCGTAGTCGCCGTAGTCCTCGATATTCGTCTGGTCGTACATCTGCAGCCGGTACGTCAGCACGGCACGCATGTGGGCCGGGTCGTTCGTTACCGTAACGCCCTTGTAGCCTTCCACCTTCTGGGCAACGCCTTCCAGCGTGGCGCGTGTGTAGTTCACGTTCGTGTGAATGAGTTCGCCCTTCGAATCGTAGGAATACATGACCACGTCGTTGCGGAACTTCGTCTTGGGGTTCTCGGTCTGCTGGAACAGCGTTTCCACCTGCGATCGAACCGAATCGCTGGGCTTCAGGGTAATGGTCGGATACGTGTAGTAGTACAATCCCGCCTGGTTGGTGTTCACGACGGTCTTGTAGTCCGTTACGTTCTGGGGCAGATGCACGCTTTCGCCGCTTGCAGTCGCGCCGTTGAAGGCCTGGATGCTTACGCTGTGCACGTAGCGAGAACTGTCGTAGCTGAACCTGGCCGTTGCAAAGTGCACCCAGTCCCCGCTGCCGTTTACCAGGCCGTACAGCTGCACATCGGGGTATGGCACGGTGCCGCTTGGGGCCACTTCGTAGTTCGCCGTGGATTCAATCGACCCCACCAGCACCGACTGGGGGAGCTTGCCTGCGCCCACCCGGTAGCGCATCATGTGCGGTGCCTCCAGCCGCACGCTCGATATCTGGAAGTCCGTGGAGGTAAGCTCCACATTGTCGTTGAAGTTGAAGTACGTCTTGTTGTCGATGGTTTCCATCTTCACGTATTTGTGGCCGTAGTCGGCTGCCGTGGAATTCTCGTAGGACACGCCATCGCGTATCGTCCAGGGCATGGTCAGCCCAATCGTGTACACCTGGAATTCCATGTTCACGGGCAAGCCCTTGCGCAGCCTGTTCAGGGCATAGCCGTAGTTCTTGTCCTTGCGTGTGGCGTAGTAGCTGGCAAACCCCTCGCTCATGTCGCCGTACGATCGCGAGAATTTGTCCGTCCAGAAATGCCCGACGGGCAAAGGCCATTTGGCGGGCTTGTACACGACCGTCGACGTATGGGATTTGCTCGTAGGGGGATCGCCGTCGTTGGGCGTGACGGTGTATTGAACCGTGTTTTTCAGGTCGTAGCGCGACCCGATATTGAATTGCGAACGCGGATACGCCATCCAAATCTGGGTGTACCCCGCGTAAGACGACACGCCCGAAGAGCTTCCTGCAAAATCGGCCCGCACCACGCGAGCGCCGTCTTCGTAGCCAAGCAGTATCGGATGGTACGTCTGGTCCGGCGTATCCAGCATGCTTACCTGATTGGGCTGGTTCGCATTCGTGCCTGCATAGGCATGCCAGCGAACGTAGATGTACTTCTCGGGATTGGCGGGCTGCAACTCCTGCGGCACGTAATAGTACTCCTCGTAGATGCTCCCCGATTTGTTCGCCGAAGTCAGGCGGGCGAACGTATCCATGGTCGCCCGCAGGGTATTGCTTTTCAGGCCAAGCCAGTTTCCTTCGTGCGTGCGCACGTTAATGACCGCCGTCAGATCCTTCGACACGCTGTTGTCCACGATCATGCTCGGGGTGATGCCCGTTATCGTGAACGTGCCCTTCCATTTGCTGGTGGCGGGAATGGCGCGCGCGTTGCTGATGACGTAGTAGTCTTTGTCGATACGGTAGTTGAAATCCACGCTTTGAACGGGCGCTTCGGGCACGGAAAGCTCCATTTTGCCCATCTGCAACCCACTGCGGCTAGTCCAGATGGTGCGCGGGATGCGAATGACAATGTCGCCTGGTTCGTAGTCGTACTGGCCCGACAGGGCGGCTTCCAGCTGGAACTGCATGGACTGCGCGCCGTTGTCTTCAGGCGCCAGGGAAAGCAAGTCCGCGTTGTTGTCATTCACGTGGTCTTCGGAAATCCACCGCACGCTTATACGCTCGATGTCCGAACCATCGCCTTCGTGAGGCAGCTGAGCATCGATGGCGGGATACGCCGCTTCGCGTTGCAGGGTCGACCCAATTGCAAGCGGCGTTGCCTGGGTACGCAAGAAGCTAGCGGCCGCGAATGCGCTTTCATCGGTTGCGGGATTGCTCGAGAAGGGCAGCTGGGCGGTAAAGGGTCGTGCGAGTTGCGGGGAGTTCGCGGCAGTGGGGGCGCTATTGCTTGCGGCGGCGGGGGCGGGGTCGCCGGCTTCCATCTCGACGTTCGCGGCCGTCAGAGCAACGCCCACTTCTTCGGCTGCGCGCTGCGAATCCAGCGAGAAGGCCGGCAGGCCGTACGCCACCATTGCGCCCACCAGTACCGCAATGCACGCAGAGCACAGTGCGACCCGCAAGCGCTGACGCGTCCTGCCTTCCTGCGCCAAGCGCCTGATATAGGTTCGCAACTCTTCCAAGTGCACGTCCGTCGTTCGCCTATCGGGTTCCTATAGTATACACGATGGCTTTTCGAATCGGCCTAAGTATTTGTGGGCTTTGATTAGGCGATATTATTGGTTATATATGGCCACTTTCAGGAGCTGAACGCCAGATGCGCTAAATGGCGCTAGCGAAGACGGCCGAATTGCAAACCCGTCCCTCTACGTGGCCGAATTGCTGCCGGATTACAGATGAGATTGCGAGAGAGCGAAGACGAGGCTCTCGCGGACTCTCGGGCAGCCATGGCCCTGCGAGGCAATCGGTGATGCAAAAGCCGGATGCGTTAGAGCGACTTCTCCCGGAATCAGGCGCCCGTCGGGGCGAGCTTGGCGGCTTCCTCGGCGAACTGCTCCTGGGTCATGCCGAGGCGCTCGGCGGCGGCGGACTGGGCGAGCAGACCGTCGCGCACCAGGTCGGCGTAGGCGGCGAGCCTGCCCTCGGCCTTCCCTTCGGCCATTCCCTCTGCTTTTCCCTCGGCCATTCCCTCGGCCCTGCCGGCGGCCCGGATGCCCTCCACCATGTCGTTCCATTTGCTCATGGGGCCCACGTCCCTCTCCTTCGCGGCCCGGGCGGCGTCCGCCAGCGGGCCTACGAGCATGTCCCGCGGGTCGGCGCACAGCATGTCGTGCGCCACCCGCCCGATCTCCGTCCCCTCGTCGGGGTCCTCGCAGCTCACGATAACTATAGCAGAGCCGTCGCCGCGCTCGCCGAAAAGGCCCCCGTCCTCGGCGGCCGTGCGAGAGAACGTGTAGAGCGGAAGGCCCCTGCCCACCGGGTCGTCCTCGCACATGGCGATGAGCGCGCAGTCGGGCAGGTCGCGATAGGGCGTGCCCGCCGGCAGCGACCATGCGTCGAGCAGCGAGGCGTAGAACCGCGCACGGCGGGGGTCGAATCCGCGGGCGGCCGACTGGACCTCCACGACGACCCGTCCCCCGCCGTCCCGTTCGCACAGGAAATCGAGCCGCGCGCCGTGCATGCCGGGCATTCCGGGCAAAACCTCCTGGCTTCGCAAGGACGAGAGGCGCAGCGTCGGATCGCCGAGCGCCGCCCGCGCTATGACTTCCAGGCAGTCCGCGCGGTCTTTCAGCGCCGCCACCATGAACCCGTCGTCGATAAGGCGCGCCTCCGCGAGCGCGTTCCGAACGACCTCGTTTGCGTCCAAGTCGCAGGGCACCGGGGAATCGCCGCAACCCGCAGCCCCCGCCGCCGACAGCCCATCGCCCATGCGCACCGTCCCCTTCCCCGTCCCATCGGAAGCGTTCCCGCCTTCTCGGGAGACGATACGCCAACAACCTTGCAGGGCCGCCCGCCGCGGGCCGCCCGCCTTTCCGAATTGTCCAACGGGGATTCCGTTCGCGCTCCCTCGGGAGCGACAGGACTCCGACGCAACCACCGCCGCCGTTCCGCTCGCGCTCCCTCGGGAGCGACAAATTCATGACACAGTGTGCCAGGGGGACGCTTCTCTCGATGCGCGTCCGGGTGCGGGATGATACACCACCTCAGAGGTACTGTATCATTCGGCCGCTGGTCGCAACTTCATGGGATGATACAGTACCTCTGAGGTGGTGTATCATCCCCTGCCTCGTGTCGGCGCATCGAGAGAAGCGTCCCCCTGGCACACGCGTCTTGTCATGCCTGCGGGCGGCGGAGGAGCGCAAATGCGAAGGCAAGCAGGGCCAGGCCGGCCAGCAGCGGCACCAGTTCACCGGGACCGCCGGTCTCGGGCAGGGTGTAGGTTGCCGGCGTGTTGGGGATGTCGTAGGCGCCCGCATGCGCACCGGTGCCGTTCACGGCGATAACGTCATTCTGCGGGCTCTTCACCTCGATTACCCAACGGCTGCTCTTCGACATGTCGCGCATGATGGTGATAACCCATGGCTTGTCGGGCTTCACGTAGCCAGCGGGGACCTCGGTTTCCTCGAGCTCGAGCGTCACCGACTCGCCATCGTCATCGAGCAGGCTGAACAGCGCGGTGCGATACGGCTCGTTGTTCAGCGTGAACGTGTGTGTGCCGATATCGGACACGACGACCTCGCCGCCAAGCTGCATGCGCTCGGTGGAACTGACCCGACGGTACAACTTGAACTTCGCACCCGCCAGGGACTTAGTGGAATCCGCAGAGTCCACCTTGTGAATGGGAATCGACGGTAGGGTTATAACCTCGGGGTCCAGCACCTCGGGTGGATTGGCAGGGTCGTAGGGCACGTTGTCGATGGTTATCGATCCGTCGGTGTCTACCACTACGATTTTGTCGGCTACGGGCTCGTAGCCGACAGGGGTAAGGGTTTCGCGCAAGGTATAGTCACCGGGCGAAACGCCAACGAAAGACACAACACCTGTACCCACCGCAGACTCGACCGGTCCTTGAGCTATGAACGAGCTGTCGGGGTTGGAAACCGCGCGAACATCGCCGAAATACAGCGTAAACTGCGCGCCTGAAAGCGGCTCGACGGCAACGGTGCCCGAGCTTGCATCGCTGCCCGAGCCGGCACCAGCACCCGACCCGGTGGGCGAATCGACACCACCACCCGGTTCGTCGCCGCCGAGAACAACGGGCTTGGTCTTATGAATCTCGAAATCAGCCGTAATCTCGTTGTTGGGTATCCGAACGCCTACCTTCTGTGGAATTGATTCGAGCTCGACAGTTTCCCCAAGAAGCTTGTAATGGTATCCGAACGTATTCCACGCAGTGCTGTTGCTCCGCACCGAAGGCCCCGGCGCAATTACTCCGTCGAAACGCACGCGCAGGGTAGCTCCGCTCGGTATGGAAGTCCCCGACCCATCAGTGATAACGATTCTGAACGAACGTGAACTGCTCGATAAAGCGCCCCATCCTGCCGACGAGTTTGAACCGCTCCAATCATCTTCGCCAAAGGTCGTCGTGTTGCTAAATGCCACGGTGTAGAGATTGGAATCAAGCGCCTGGTAACTGACCCCGTTGTCTTTTGTCACCTCGACAACCACATTCGGATTGGGAGCAAAATTCACTCCGAATTCGCTTCTGCGATCGTGGTCGACTTTGAACGTGTAGTGGTCACCGATTTCCGGCAAGTTGTCGATAAGGACTATCCGCTCCATGCTATGTGGCGCACCGTTATGAACGGCAAGAGTGTACGTAAACAGATCGGTTTGCTCGGGAAGCACGATGTAGTTTACTTCGTCATCCGAATGGGCAATGTTGCTGGCTTTCGATTTCTGCTCAACTGATTTACGCGACTGGGTAAAGAACGATTGCCCAATGGGGATTTGAGCGTCGTTGACAATCGAATGCGCCCCCGGAATCGTTGTGCCCGTAGGCGTGGAGGCCGTCAGGTCCCCGTGCGGCACATCATAGGTCGTAGGCGAACCCACCGTAATGTCCGCATCTTCGAACGAGCATCCGGTTGGGGTGAAGATTCCGTCGTTGTACACGGCGTTGAATGCAAAGTTATCCGGATTGCTGCCATCGCTTGCATTTACCGTGGCCACTTTCAGACGAGCTGTCCCATGGGCCGGGAAGTACAGCTGGCTCAGCGTTCCCGAGCTGTACCCAGGATCGCGCTGGCCATCCAAGTTGGGGAAATAGACACTAAGGATCAGCCGCTTGGTCTCGGGATTTCGACGCAAGCTAACTTGGGCAAGATAGACACTCGAAGTCCCTGTCGATACGGACCCTCCAGACTGCACGGTTTTGGCAACTCGCATCCGCACGGTGATTGGGTCGCCATCAACGGTAAGGGTGCGGTCTGCTCCACTCGCGTTTGCGTAATTGCGTTTCTGGTAGGAAACCGTTGCCGCCGTTTCCGCTCCGGGCTCGCCCACCCAACTCTCAAACGACAAAATGCTCGGGCATTCATAGGTAGTGAACACGGTCTCGCTTACCGGCTCGTGTATGGTAATGCCAATCGGTCCGGTAAAACGATAGGGCCAGTCGATCTCATCGCTTAGCACGAATTCGGAGAGCGCGGTCGTCGATGCGTTTTCGGCAACTACTTCCCAAGAGATCTTGTCTTGATAGCCAACGTATTCGGGATTATTGGTAACCGTTCCGGACACGTCGGTTTTCGAGACCACTTTTTTGGAAACGCCCGGAGCTATTGGCTGGCGCCCTACGATAACGCTCGATGAAAGGTATTGCTTGTCTCCACTATCAGTCACGACCGAGTCGCCATCGTTTTTAGGGCATTCGCCAAACTCGACGGATTCGATTGTCGTATCGGGATCCACAACCACCTTTCCGCCATTGTAGCTGTCATATTCCATATTCACGCTGTTCAATGCTCGGTCAAGAGTGTCAGCGTATTGGTTGGTCAGCACCGAGTAGCAAAAGCCCACGTATTCGCCCGGAGCCAAATAGTACTTTTTCCGGTTGTTGTCGTAGTTCAAGTCGCCTTCGCCCGACACACCTTCGGGCATGGCGTTCGACAGCTTGAAGACGACCTGCTGCGGATCGCTTTGCGTCACGATTGCCGTCACCGACGCTGTCTTCGCAACGGGATTTGCATTGTTGGAATCGCTAATCGTGTACGGCAAGGATACAGCCCCATCGGCCTTCCATTCGTACATCGCCTGAGGATCGTCGAAGATTACGTTCTCGTACGCGAGCGGACGACCAGTCGACGACTCGCCCTGCAAGAACGTGAAGCCTTTCGGCAGCGTGTCCTTCATGTCGTTCAGGTACAGTCGTGAAAGACCATCGTTATACAAGACAACGTAGTAATTAACATATCCTTGATTGGTTGTCGCGTTCGTGTAGAACACGCGACCGCCCTCGCTTTGGTCGGCACTCCTGCGCATGCGGTCGGCCCAACCGTTTCCCGTATTGGTAGAGTACGTTCGCCCTACGCCTGTTTCCACAACGCCTTTCTTCAGCACTGCGTTGGCGTCAACGTCGAGATAATGGAAAACGGTTGACGAAAACTCCCGCACTTCAAACGTGTTTGCCAGGCGGTCTTTCGCATAAGCTTTGGCGTAGTCGTTCCAGTTATCTTGTAACGGGAAGGTCAGCTTCACGTAGATGTAGGCATCTTTCGCCAGTTCAATGGAAAAGCCTTCGTCCCATAAGATGTATTGCTGATTGCCCTCGATTGGTCCGCTTACGCCATCGGCAGTGTTCGAAAGGCGCCACGTTGCGTTATTCGTGCCGTTGAACGCTACCCCGCCCATCTTGAACGCAACGCCATCTTGGGCTGGATATTCCACTGCAACATCAACGTTTTCCCATACGTCCTGCGGAATACTTAAAGGAAGGGAATCGCGCATCTCGGAGCCCGTGATGACTAGGGCTTCGTCACGCGCTGGTGAGTAGTTTATGTTCAGGCGATACGTAACGGTTTGTCCCTCGGAAACGGGCTCTATGACCGAAAGGGTATCTTCGGCCGGCGATGCTCCACGATCCGTGACGATTTTCTTGTCGGCGCCAACGCGCGAACCCACGAGCACCGTCGGTTTGTATATGCGATGTCCTTCATGGTCGCCTAAGTATCCGACGTTATTCACCGCATAAGAATCGCCGGAGCCAGCGTTCCGCTGAACATCAACTGCTTTATTGGGGTCGACAATGGTTTTATAGGGAATCTCGATTGTAGATTTATGGGGATATTGCTCGGAATTCAAGTACCATTTGATAAGGGTTTGGTCGATTTTCTGCGCAGTATTACTGCCCACGATAATTTGCGCCGCTATGAAATCGGCCTCTGCTTCGCCCGCGCTCGTTGTAACCGTGCCGGAAAAATGCACATTTGCGTATGTGCCTGGCCTATCCAAGACATAGAACTGCTCGCCTTCGATCTCATGCGTGGACAGCCCTTCTTCAGCAAGATGGCTATTGTCTGTCGTCATGGGAACAAGCAGCAGCTGTGCGCCATCGATGGCATCGACGAGCGGCAACGCCTCATAAACGGCGGTGCCGCCATCGCGGGTGACTTTCAGCGTATAGTCCAGCACTTTGCCCTTGGTGATGGAATCGCTGACCGTAACTTCCTGCCCGTCCATCGTCACCGCTTTATCTATGGTGAAGTCGCGAACCGCCGTTACTTGGGAATCGGAAACGGTAGAGATATTGCTACCGCTCTTTACTTTGGCACTGTTGGTGCTTTGAACCTGAGCGCTGGGATACGACGCCAGCGTATCCCCTGCCACCAGCTGGAACGTGTCTTTTACGGTGGCCGTGAACTCTCTTGAAGTTGCATTGCCGCCATATAGCACTCCACCAGGGGTATTCCAAACGATGGTGTACTGGGTGTCGCTGCCGACGGTGAAGCTTTTGCCCTGCATATCGTTCAACGAATTCGTTATCCACGTTTGAACCGCGGCAGCGTTGTCAACGCCTGACGAAAGAGAGTCGAGCGTCGTTTCGACTTCTTCGCCCCCTTGCGTTTCCGCCACGCTTACGAGCTGCAACGTATTGCCCGCCCACTTGAGACGCAGCTTTCCTTTCGTTGTTGGACAATTGTCTGCACCCGCTCCTACATCGGTAGATGTCGCTCTGTACGTTGTCGCTGGGCTCACGAGCTGAGCGGTGGGCGTTCCCGACCCGCCATCAGCTGTCGTCACAGAATTGGAAGCGTGGGCGTGCTCGCATAGCCAAGCGTTGTCGATGGTTATGGACGCCTCGTTCCCGTAGGATGAATCGCAGAGCACAGCTGCCATTTGCGCCGGGGTGAGAACATACATAGTAGGCACTTCGTCGGTGATGCTATCGAGCGGCACGGTAAGCGCTCCGGGGTTGTTCACGCTTATCGTAAATGTAACTGGATCACCGAAACGAAGTTCGGAAATGTCTCCGTGCGTCTTTTTCGAAGACAGCCTGCCCTCGGTAACGACAGCCTTGACCGTCGCCTGTCGGGTCTGAACAACATCGTCAGCAAAACTAAAATCTTCAGTTGCCGTTACGTTGTTGGTGAAGACGTATTCTTGCCCCAGCGCTATATCGTTTGCGACCACCACGCGATCCCCATAGGTAATAGTGGGCGAATAGCCGCGGTAATTGTTCTGGTTGTTTATCTTGATATCCTTGGTGGGATACCCAGTCGCATTCGGCAGGGTTTCATTGGTAAACTGCCAGTGCGCAACAGGATTGCCATCAGAGTCGACCGATAGCGATATCACCGGCACTTCTTCGTAGCCTTGCGAAGTGTACTGGAAAGAATAGTCGAAGGCCGTATAGTAATTGAACTCGGCAAACTTGTATTCGACGCCGCCAATAGTCACCCAAGCGCCGAATCCCGAATAGGATCGCCGTCCGTTTTCGAGGTAGCGCCAATCTGGGCCAACGCGCCAATTGCCATTGCGAATAGCGTCAACCAATCCGGCACGCCACTGCGTGCCCGGCGGCAGCACCAGCGTATCGTCGAATTCGACCCTTTGCATAAAGTCCTGGCCTACGCTCGTTGGGCTAACGACCGTGCGCTCCATCCTAACTTCGTAGCCGATTCCCGACACATACGTGTTTCCTCCCTCATGAACAAACGAGGGAGACCCTTGCGAGCGTTTCGAGACGGGAAAAGTGTCGGGCTTGGAATCCCATTTGACCTCTTGGTAAGTAGACGATGTGCGATATCCTGACGCCCCTGGCAGTATCACGGAATTCCCCGCAGCTGCATTTTGGGCACTGTTGAGTTCTGCCACCCAAAGTTTCGCGTAGCCGCCTTCGGATGTAGCTGTGGGGTATACCATTTGGAAGTTGATGTTCTGGGTCCCGCCCGTTGGTTTGGGGCATTCGAAATAGTAGACGCCTTCCGTATCGGACTGCTTCAGATAATAGGTATATGTCCCGGCGTCGGATTCTATGGTGATAGGATTGCCATACCCCGTAAACGCTGGCAAGATTATCTCACCCGTGCGTCCATCGCCCTTGTCGAACTTAACATAGAGCCTGATCGTATCGCCGCTTGTTTGTGCATTCGTATTGCTGATGGCAATCTGAGCCGAGGCGTATTCGCCGGTCCAGCGCACGAACGTATCGTTTTCTATAGCTGGGTTTTTCAGGGTGATGTCCCCGTTATTGCCGTTTACCTTTACTTCGACATCTTCAATTGTCATCGTGCCAGACGTTTTGGCAGCATTGCCTGGCGCGGTCGAATTTGGCATCGACTTTAGCGAAGCGCGCTTCAATCCGTTTTCAACCGCAATTGCGGCAAGTGGGTCATTGCGGAGAATGGAGTTGGGACGCGTGCCTTCGAGTACGTAGGGCAGGGGCTCCGACTCGAGCGCTTGAGCGCTTGCGCCATCGAGTTGGTTTGCATTATTGGGAGCGATATCTGGGCTTTCGCTCGTGTCCACGTCTTCGCCAACTAACGCCTCACTATTAATTCCCACAACCGTCAAATCGCCCTTATCCCCCAGCGTGAACGCTGGCATCCCCAGTGCGAACAGGGTGACGACGAGCACTAACGCGCCGGCGCCGCCCATGGCGTGTTGCCATTTGCGTCGCAGGGTGCGGTTCGCTTTCAGGGATTCTATGTAGTCGTGCAGAGTGTGCATCTATCGGCGACCGGCCTTCCTGTCGTCAATGGGTGCGCAAATAACGCATGGATACTCGGAGCGCCGGCATCCCGGACGCCTATGCGCGCGGGGTGCGGGCGAACTAGTCTTGGCTGCTGGGGGCATCGTCGCCCCGTTTTCCCACCTTCTCCATCGCAGCCTGCTTGCGTTTGTTTTCCCTGTTGCGTTGCGCTGTTGCCACCATAAGGATGATGAACAGCACCACGAATACCGGGACCGAGATTATGCTTGCCACCAGCACGGGGTCTATCCGTACGGCGTCGGCGGCAACATAGCCTTGGTCCAGGTAGTCGACCCTGTGCCCGCGCACCAGCAGCCGGTGCGTGTTAATGGCGTAGGGCGTGCACGTGACCAGCGTGCAGTAGTCCTGGTCGCGGTCGATGCGCAGCTCGTCCAGCTCGTTGGGCAACACGATGCGGATCTGGTCCACCTGATACGCCAGCGTGCGGTCCAGCACGTGCAGCAGGAACGTGTCGCCTTCGTCCAGCGCGTCCAGGTCGGTGAACAGCTTGCTGCTGGGAAGCCCGCGGTGGCCTGACAGCACCGTGTGCGTGCCCAGTCCGCCCCCCGGCAGCGACGTTCCCGGGATGTGCCCGATACCCACCTGCAGCACCGGGTCGTCCACCGTGTGATAGATGGGCAGGTCCACCGCGAGCTTGTTTATCTCGATGTGACCCATCATGCCCGTGCCCGCTGGGTCGAGCAGCTTGCCGTATCGGTCCAGCTCGGCCGCCGAGGGGGTGAAGTTTATGCCGCTTTCCGTAATCTCGCGGTTGTAGGCATCTACCTTCGCCCACTCGGCGTCGAAATCGCGTTTGGTCATCTGGGATATGGAGTCGTCGTACCCCGAAATGGCCTGCGAGTGCAACCGCGTGTTCCAGTAGTTGCTGATTGTCGGATAGGTAAGAAGCCCCAGACCAATAAGGAACATGGCGACCAGCAGGATGTTTCCCAACTTGCCGCTGCGTCTTCCCTTCTTTGGCTCCTTTTGCCCCATTTACCTCTCCGACCAGCTTGTCGGCCGACCGCGCTTGCAGCCGGCCGACAAGTTTAAACCCTCATGCGATTACGCGTGTTGCGCGCGAATCGCAATCGTGCGAGCTGTTTACTGCTGGTTGCGGCGACGCACCACAAAGGCCACAGCCGCCACGACCATCAGCGAAATGCCCACGATGGTGAAGATGAACGTGCCCATGCCACCGGTTTCGGGGAGCTCGTTGCCCGGTTTATTGATGATCTTCTCGGAAACTTTGCCATTCGTGGACGGTGCCGACGACGTCCCCGTAAGCACCTCCACAGAACCCTGCGGTGCAGCGGTGTGGCTAAGCACCAGAGAAGGCGTTTGCGTAGGATCGGTGTTATTCGGCGTAGCAGTTAGTTGAATCTCGATTGGGCTCGTAAGGCGGTTGTAGCCATCCGGAGCCTTGGTCTCGATGAGAATGTACTTCTCAGGTGCGGCATTTGTTCCCGTTGCAGTAGCGTTCAACCCTACCGCATTGAAGTTGCCGTCGGAATTCGACTTCAAGATGGCCGAAGCCCCACCCGCTGTAGCAATGGCATCGCCTTTTGCGAAGAAGGTAGATGAAGCGTTCGTATATGCGCTAGTCACATCTACGCGACCAGACACTTTACCGTTGGAATCGAACTGCAGAACGTAGTATTTCGTTAGCGTTGCGTTTGCATTGTTTGGATCCTTTTCGCGGATCATCTCGAGCATAACAAACTCAGCATTCGGCAATTTATTTGTTGCATCTGCATACTTTGTGCTATCAACCTCATACGTCCAGGTGTACGTGGTTTTATCGGGCGTATCTTCTTTTTTGCCGGTATCGTGTTTGTCGCTTGAATACGTGAGGTCTGCCGTGTTTATCAGCGGAGATCCAACAGTTGCATGAGAAGTTATCTTGGCTTTGTAAAGGACAACGATAGCACTGTCGTATGCAAGTTTATCTATACCCTCTTCCGGGTGCGAAACCTGCGTCAGTGCTTTGAGGCCATTATCTTGAATGTTACGAAGGTTCGCAAAGCTAATCTCGAGTTTCGTTGTTGCTGAGCCATCTTTTGCGGCCGTCGATGTCGTCGCTGCCGCATTGTCTATTTTCATCGTCCAGCCAGTAGTGGCTTCTGCACTGAGCTGAACTGCCTTCGTGCCAGTCTCGCCATTCTTCAGGCGGCTAATTTCAGAGTACACCGGAAGGCCCGCATTCGTTGAGACCGCATAGACCTCGACGGAAGACGGATCAAGCGCAAGACCAGTGGGCAGATTGTCAGTGAAGGTGTACTCGTAAGTTGTATAGTCTTCGAAATCAAACGGGAGCGTACCCCAGATGCGGAAGGGCACATAATCGCCGATCTGGTAATCCGAAGTCGTGCCGTAGCTGTTGCCGCTTCCGCCATCACCTGTGTTGTGCAACGTCACGGACGTCAAGCTGTCTTCCTGAGTCTCTTTACCGCTCTTCGGCTTATCTCCCTTTGGGGCAGCTTTAGCAACCGAATTCTCGTCGAGTGTAAAATTGCCTTGGCCGTCATCGGTAAACGTAACGGAAGGAACGCTCAAAAGAATGTTATCCGAGACAAAACTATTATCGGCAGCTTGGGCGCTCGCGTCATCTACCAAGTACCAACCAGTCTGAATGCCGCCAGAAATCGTACCGTCATTGGCTCGCACAGGAGTGGACGTTGCGTAAGCTCCACCGCTTTGGGTCAGCGCTATGGCGTTTGTGCTACTTACATTCGCCTGGATAATACGAGCGAGCTCCTTAATCTCAGCAGTGCGAGTCTTAGAATTCGCAGTCGGCGAGTCGCCGGTTATCTTTTTAAACGCCTCCAGCCAGAGAGAGGGCTCGGACGACACCGTCAGACCAGCTAGGGGATTATCATCTGGCTTCTTTACTAACGAAAGTGGACCGGCATTCGCACCAGTTGCATCGCGAGCCTGAACCAAAGCAGTCATAAGAGCATTCGAGTTGACGCCCTCGCCCCATTCGGGAGACGAATGCGTCACGCTAGTTCCGCTCTTGCTTGCGTCAGTCTTGAAGACCTGATATGCATTATACGTGCGTCCAGTTTCAGAATTCTGAACCTTAATTTGTCCGCTTGCATTTGCAGTCGCCGCAAATGCGGTCTTGGTCATGCCGATCATCGAGAAGGCCAGGATGGCGGCCATCGCTATAGCCAGGATCGACACTCTTTTCTTTGTTGTACTCATTACATCTCCTTTCACACGGTGTAGTGAGTATCTGTTTCCTTGTTGCCGGCACCCGAGGTGGGTGGTCATGCTTGGCCCTTGTTGCAGCGGGTGGGGTTGGCTGGCCGGGTGGCAACGTGCCGGTCGGCGCCCTCCGCTGCGGGCTTGCGCGCCTTTAGCCACCCCCGATCCACAGGTTCGGCGCCGGGCTTTCGCCTTCGGGCGCAACGGGATTCAGCAGGAGTGGCCCGACGCGCAAGCACGGGCCGCCGCGAATGGGTCCGTGTTTGTTCGGCACCCGGCAGCCTGCTGCTGCATGTGGCAATGGTGTGCGCAGTGTTGCGATCATCAGCCGCTCCCCCTTTCTCCCGCTATCGAATAATTCCGAAGCTGTCGAGGGGCCATACGCGGTACAACACCTTGCCTATGACCTGTTCCTCGGTAATGGTTCCGATTACGTTCGACCGGCTGTCTATGGAAACGCTGCGGTTATCGCCCAACACGAAGAAGCGGTTTTCGGGCACCTGGTAGGGAAACACGATGTCGGTGGCACCCAGGGCCAGGTCCTTCACGTATTCTTCGCGGATAACATGGCCGTTCACGGCCACCAGGCCGTTGTCGTCGATGTCCACCCAATCGCCCGGGAAGGCGATTACGCGCTTCAGCAGCACCTTGTTGTTGTAGTAGAACGCCACCACGTCGCCTTGGTCGAACGCGGTGGAATGGTTGGCTATAAGCAGGTCGCCTTCGTGCACGGTGGGTTCCATGGAATTGCCGCGAATCTGCAGCACGCTTATCAGGAACGTGGAAACGATGATGGCCGCGGCCACGACCACGATGAGCACGCCGACCGTGGTGGCGGTGGTGTGGCGGATGCGGTTACGCCGGCTTTGGCGGTCCAGCTCCTGCTTGAAGGACTCAGTGGATATGGCGGGCGGTGTGCCGGCGGGCGCAGCGGCGCCGGACGCGGAGGTTGCGTCCGTCGTGCCTGCTGCTGCAGGCTTCAGCT
>DMNP01000382.1 GCA_003452695.1 Eggerthellaceae bacterium | reverse complement strand
GTTCGACAACCCGAAGCACCAGCGCACGAAGGACTTCCTGGGGCACATCAAATAGGCACGTGCCCTTTGCATGCATCCGGGCTCGTGCGATTGCAGTACGACAAGCCTAGTCCGGGCAGGTGGGGAAGGGGTGCAGCTGATTCCTGCGGATGCGCTTCTTGGGAAGGCGATACAAGGGCGAATTATGGCAAAGCCCCGTTCGCTTGGGCGGAACAACAAAAGGAGAGCTCATGAATTCTATGGTTAACAGGCGTTCGTTCGTCGGGATGGCCGCTATTGCCGGCGCTGCGCTGCTGGCAGGTTGCGGGGGGTCCAACGCATCCGGCTCCAGTGCGGCCGGCTCCAGTGCGGCCGGGTCGTCGGCATCTGCGGCGTCGACCTCGGGGTCTTCTGCTGCGCTTTCGGTGGGCACGTTGGCCACCGAGGATCTTCTGCCCCTGTGGGTGGCCCAGGAAGAGGGGCTGTTCGAAAAAGCGGGCCTTGCGGCGGATATCGTCACCTTCCAGTCCGCGAGCGAGCTTATCTCGGGCGTCACGTCTGGCGATGTGAACATGGCCATGACCGACATCATGGTAGCGGCAAGCATATGCGCTGGCGGCACCGACGTGCGCATGCAATGGGTGACGCTGGGAACAAACCCCGACCAGGGGCGTTTCGGCATCATGGTGGGCCCCGGCAGCTCGGTGAAGACACTCGGCGATTTGGCGGGCGTCCCCATTGGCGTGGGGTCAAACACCATTCTGGAATACGTTATGGACAAGCTGATGGAAGGCGCCGGCGTTTCGGACGACCAGATTGTCGTCGAAGAGCTGCAGAAGCTGCCCGTGCGGTACCAGGCGATGGAATCGGGGCAAGTGGCCGCAGCCGCGCTGCCGGCCTCGCTGCTTGCGCTTGGCGAAGCGTCGGGCTGCACCACCATAGCAGACGACACGAAGGACGAAAACATTTCGCAGTCCGTGATGATAGCCCGCGCCGATGCGCTGGGCGATGCGGCCCGCGCCGATGCCGTCGAAAAGCTGAAGAAGGTATGGGACGAGGCGGCCGAGCTGGTGAACGACAATCCCGAGCGCTACCGCAGCGTGCTCATCTCCCACGCCAACCTTTCCGATGTCGTGGCCGGCACGTATCCCATTTGCGAGTATCCCTCGTGCATGATGCCGACGAACAGCATGGTCGACCCGGTGCTGGAGTGGATGCAAGGCAAGGGCTACCTGCAGAAGCCCCTGACCTACGACGAGAAGACGGGTTCGTTCTCCGCATAGCTCGTGCTATGATTCGGCGCATGGACCAGCGCGGTGCACATATCGAGTTTTCGCAGGTGGATTTAACCTACGACGACGGCAACGAGCAGTTGGAGGCGCTGTGCGGCCTGAGCTTCGCCGCGCAGGCTGGCGACGCCCTTGCGCTTATCGGGCCGTCGGGCTGCGGGAAATCCACCACGCTGCGCCTTACCGCGGGACTGCTCGCGCCGACGGCGGGAAGCGTTACCGTGAACGACCAGCGCGTGGACCGGCCCCGGCAATCGACGGCCTTCATTGCCCAAGACCTGGGCCTGTTTCCCTGGAAAACCGTGTTGCAGAATGCCGCGCTCGGCCTTGTCGTGCGCAAGGTGCCGAAATCCGAAGCTTACGACCGGGCGCACGACGCTCTGCAGCAGGTGGGCTTGCAGGGGTTCGAGCGCGCCTATCCAAAGGAGCTTTCAGGTGGCATGCGCCAGCGCCTGGCATTGGCGCGGGCCCTGGCCATGGACGCGGACCTTCTGCTCATGGACGAGCCCCTTTCCGCAGTAGATGCGCTACTGCGCGAATCGCTGCAAGATGTGCTGCTGGACCTCTGGCTTACGCGTCGCCATACCCAGATGCTCGTCACGCATTCCATCGACGAGGCGGTGTATTTGGGAACGCGCATACTCGTTTTCAGCAAGCGGCCGGCAACTTTGCTTGCCGACGTGCACAATCCAAACGTGGGTCGGAAGGGCTGGCGCGATTCGGCCGAGTTCTCGCGGCTCTGCCACGAGATTCGCGGTGTGCTCGCAGATGGCAGGGGGCGAGAAGCTTCGTGAAACCACGCCGCTCCATAGGGTTTCGCCTGTTCGGCTATGCGTTTGCCGTGGTCTTCATCATAGCTGGATGGTGGATTACCGCGCTGTTGCTGATTCAGGTGGCGCACACGAACGTGCTGCCAACGCCGCCGGAGGCGTTTGCCGTGCTCGTGGACTATGCCGGGCCGCTCGTGCCGTTCTTCTGGACAAGCGCGTATCGCGTAGTCGTGTCGCTGGCAATCGGCACGGTGCTCGCGGTGCCGATTGCGCAGGCGTTCGCCCGCTCGCGGACGCTCGACACCCTGTTCGCCCCCGTGCTGTATCTGCTCTATCCCATACCGAAGGTGGTGCTGCTTCCCATCCTGCTCGTGCTTCTGGGCTTGGCGGACGCCCCGAAAATCGTGCTCATATCGCTCACGGTGTTTTTCCAGGTGCTCGTGGCGGTGCGCGATGCGGTGAAGGCGGTGCCCGAAAGCGCCCTTGTGGCCATCCGCTCGCTCGGTGGAAGCCGCTTCGACGAATATCGTCACGTGGTCGTTCCCGCCACGATGCCCGCCGTGTTCACATCGCTGCGCATCGGCGTGGGCACGGCCATAGCGGTCCTGTTCATAGCCGAGGCCATGGCGGGGTCCACAGGGCTCGGCTATTTCATCATGCAGTCGTGGTCCATGGTGAACTATCCGCGCATGTTCGCGGGCATCATAGCCATGGCGTTGCTCGGCGTCGCGCTGTACGCCCTGTTCGATCTGATAGAACGTCGCCTTACCCGCTGGAAGTAGGCTTCCGCTGCGGATATTCGGTGGCTTCCGCAGGCTTGCGGCGGCAGCAGGGCACGCGGGCGAGCGGGCAGCCGCCTATCGCTTGGGTAGCGATTTCAGCAACGACCATGCCTTCTGTTTGCCCTCGTCGGTTTCGAGCAGTGCTTCAAAGTCGGCGAACACCACTGTGGGCCGTCCGAAGATGCGCGTTGGCTCGTCGGGGTTGAAACCCGTTCGGTATGCCTGTGCAACCACGTGGGCGCATGCTTCGTCGGCGACGATGAAGAGCAGTGGGTCCAGGGCTTCTACCAGGAGGAACAGCGATTGGGGATCGAGTTTCGCATCGCCGCCTTCCACATCGGGGTCTTTGGCGCCAAGTGCGGCGAACGTGCATGCGTCCCTGCCGTATCCGAAGGACTCCAGCGTTTTGCCGATAGCCAGCCGCGGCGCCTGCCCGAGCGGCTTCGACCCGACGGCCAAAGCCGCCTTCCCTTCGTTTCCGTCCACAAAGTCCGCGAACAGCTCCAAGATCGCGGCCGCTCCCGCTTCATATATGTTACTCCGCGCCATCTTTGTCACACTTTCGCTTGAATTTTGCTGCCGTTGCTCGTATAACATGCATGATAGCAATAGACGCGGGGAAGGGCGCCGTTTCGGAAGAACCCGGGTGCTCTTTGCCGTTCAGTATGCTGCTTTGCGCAGCCGCGCTCTAGGCATGGCCATGGAAGGCGGCTTCGATGCGTGCTGTTGAAAGGAAAGGACCACTGCCCATGTGCACGAACGGGATTAACACCGGTCAATTCGAGCAGATGATTGACCAGATAGACGACCATATTAAGCTGGAACGTCGTTGGGTTCACAACTTGGCCCACCAAGCGGGCGATGCTGGTTTTGCGGCAACCGACGACAAATTGCATGCCGTGCAGGAGCTGCTCGACGAGGCACGCGCGCTCATCGCCGATGCCAAAGACGCGCTCGAAGACGATGCAGCCAATGCGCCGGGCGTTACCGTCAGCCTCGTATAGGCGATCTGCATGACACGCGGACAATGCGACGGCGGGGACCTGACCCGCTTCTCGGTGGCAATGCCCGAGGGCCTGCTCATGCGCTTCGACAGCCTGGTGGCTCGGCGCGGCATAGCGAAGAACCGCAGCGAGGTCATCCGCGACCTAGTGCGCGATGCGCTCGTCCAAGACGAGGTGGCGCAAGCGGGGACCGAAGTGATGGGCACCCTGACCATCGTCTACGACCATCATGCCGGCGATGTGCAGGAAACGCTGCACTCAATCCAGCATGCCCATTTCGGCATGATCGTCTCCACGACGCACGTGCACGTAGATGAAGACATATGCCTGGAAGTAATCATCCTTCGGGGCGAAACGACCGACGTGCACCTCGTTTCCGACATGATCGTCGGAACGAAGGGCGTGAAGCACGGGGGCCTGGTCGTGACCACGATCGGGCAGGTGTTCTAAGGCCAAGGGGGTTCGAGTGGAGGAGACGGTGCTTCTCGGCCACGGCAGTGGCGGAACCATGATGAAGCGCATAATCGACGACGTGTTCTTCGCGGCCTATGCGGGCGATGAATTGCGCCGCGGGGACGATGCGGCCGTGCTGCCTGCCCCAAGTCCGGGCTGCAGCCTGGCGTTTTCAACTGATAGCTTCGTGGTGTCGCCCCATTTCTTTCCCGGGGGCGATATCGGACGGCTGGCCATTTGCGGAACCGTGAACGACGTGGCTACGAGCGGCGCCCGACCGCTCTATATAAGCTGCGGTTTCATATTGGAAGAGGGTTATCCCATCGCGGATTTGCGCCGCATCTGCGCAAGCATGGCGCAAGCCGCCCGGGAAGCGGACGTGAGGCTGGTAACGGGCGATACGAAAGTGGTGAACCGTGGCCATGGCGATGGCGTGTTCATAAACACGAGCGGAATCGGGGAAGTGCCGGCAGGCTGCAACCTGGGAGGGGCGCTGTGCCAGCCTGGCGATGCCGTGCTGGTCAGCGGCACGCTGGGCGACCATGGGATTACCATCATGAGCTGTCGCGAATCGCTGTCGTTTGCAGCTCCGGTCCAAAGCGACGCAGCTCCGTTGAACCATCTTATTGCCGATGTCTTGGAGGCTGCCCCCGATGTGCGCTGCTTCCGCGACCCGACGCGTGGCGGTCTGGCCTCCACGCTGAACGAGCTTGCCGACCAATCGGGTGTTTCCATCGAAATCGACGAAGACTCGGTGCCCGTGCGCGATGCCGTGCGCGGGGCGTGCGACATGCTGGGCTACGATCCGCTGCAAGTTGCCAACGAGGGCAAGATGGTGTGCATCGTGCCTGCCGCACAGGCCGATGCAGCCTTGCAGGCGATGCGTTCGAATCGCTATGGCCAGGAAGCCGCCCTTATCGGCACGGTCGCCACCGCCGGGCACGACCGCGGTCCAGCCGTGTTCGTGCGCAATGCGTTCGGCGGTCGGCGTATCCTCGACATGCTCGTGGGCGAACAGCTCCCCCGCATTTGCTAGAAAATAAGTGAGAAGGTTTGCAATTACAGCAAGTAATGGTATCTTGCCGCACAGAGAGAATAGCGGGGAGCGAAGCAGAGCGAGAAAGGAGTCAGCATGGCTCATCCAATTATCGAGGCTGACGAGTGCGTTGGTTGCGGCATTTGCGTAGATGCATGCCCACAAGAGGTTTTGGAGGTTCCGGGCGGCGTCGCCGAGGTAGTTAACGAGGATGCCTGCATCGCCTGCGGTGAATGCCTGGAAGAATGTCCCATGGGCGCGATTACCGAAATCGCCGAAGATTAGCGAATCGTTTGCAGCTGTTGAAAAAAGGGCCGGCTTTCATGCCGGCCCTTTCGCGTGTTGGCGGAAGCCAATCCCGAATCTGCTCTTTTGGGGTTATAGGCCAAAACGTGTT
>DMNP01000378.1 GCA_003452695.1 Eggerthellaceae bacterium | reverse complement strand
CGCATTGCAGGCCCAGCACGACTACGACCTGCACGAAAACGCCAACGTGTATCGCGGCGCCTACGAACTGTCGGCTCAATCCACCTTCACCTTCAACGATGCGCGCAAGCGCTTGGAGGATTTCATTGGCGCCGAGCGTCGCACGACCGTGTTCACCATGAATGCAACGGCTGCCATGAACCTGGTTGCGCAGGCGTGGGGCGAGCGCAACATAGCTGCGGGCGATTGCATCGTATGCGCGTTGTCCGACCATCATTCAGCCACGTTGCCCTTTGCCTTGCTGTCCGAGCGGGTCGGTGCCGACATGGTGTACGTTCCCTTCGACGATTCAGGCCGTTTGGATCGCGAGGAGTTCGCGCGGGCGCTCGAACGCAAGCCGAAGCTCGTGTGCCTGACGCATGTCGGGAACGTCTTCGGCATCGCGCAGCCCGTGAAGCAGCTGGCCGACGAGGCGCATGAAGCGGGCGCGCGCGTGCTCGTGGATGCCGCGCAGTCGTTTGCGCACGGAGGCGTGGATGTCCGCGAGCTCGGTGCCGATTGGGTGGCGTTCTCGGCCCATAAGGCGTACGGTCCGATGGGAATAGGCGCCCTGTGGATATCCGATGGGGCGTTCGACGAAATGGATCCCCGGGGCGGGGGAGGGGGCACGGTGTCGCATGTGTCTACCGAATCGTACTACCTGCGTCCGAAGGCGCTGCAATACGAACCCGGCACGCCGCCTGTCTCTCAGGCCGTGGGCTGGGCGGCCGCTATCGACTACCTGGATGCCCTGGGCAAGGAAGACATCGCGCGTCACGACGAAGCGCTCACGCGCTATGCGGTGCGCGGGCTTCAGCGAATCGACGGCGTGAACGTGCTGGGGGACCATTCCCGTGCGGATGGGCAGACGGGCCTGGTGTCCTTCACCGTGCGCAGCGCTACCCCCTCCGACGTGGCGGGTTTCCTGGCGGGGTTGGGGGTGGCCGTGCGGTCGGGCGGCCATTGCGCCCTGCCCTTGCATGCAGCGCTTGGGCTGGTGGGCTCCAGCCGCATCAGCATCGGGGTCTATACGACTCGCGACGACATCGATGCCGCGCTCGCCGCCGTGGCGCTCTGCCGACAAGCATACGAACCCTGCCGATAGCCTGTGCGCATGGGGATTCGCGCAGGATTTGCATGCTGGAAACATTCATGCGCAGTGCGGTTGCTAGTATGGGCTCATCACCCGATGGGGCTGTGCGTTGGGCCCGCAAGCGAGACGGAAGGCGAACGAGACCATGTCATTACCCAAATCCGACCTGTCCAAGCAAGCCGACGGCCGCACGACCATGCAGTTGGGGGCGGTTCTGCCCAAGACGGCGGAAGTGCGCGACGGGCACCTGTTCGTCGGCGGCGTGGACATGGTGCAGCTGGCTCGCGAACAGGGCACGGCCCTGTACGTGTTCGACGAGGCCGACCTGCGCGATCGCATGGAGCAGTACCGCGAGGCGTTCCACGAATGCTATCCGAATTCCGAGGTGCTGTATGCCAGCAAGGCATTCCTGAACAAGGAGGTGCTGCGCATCGCGCATCAGGAGGGCATGTTCCTGGACGTGTCGGGCGGCGGCGAGCTGGCGTGCGCCCGCGCGGTGGGATTTCCGATGGAGCGCGTGTTCATGCACGGCAACTACAAGACGGAGCGCGAGCTGCGCGAGGCCATAGGGGCCGGTGTGGGCCGTATCGTGCTGGACACGCGGCTGGAGCTGGCACGCGTTTCGCGCATAGCCGGCGAGCTGGGCGTTGTGCAGAAGGTGCTGATGCGCGTCACCCCGGGCGTTGAGGCCGACACCCACGAGTACATAAAGACCGGCTGCGAGGACAGCAAGTTCGGTTTCACGATGCTAAACGACTTCGCGTTCACGTGCGTGAAAGACGTCCTGGCGGCCCCGAACGTGGACCTGGTGGGATTCCACTGCCATATCGGGTCGCAGATTTTCGCGCTGCATTCGTTTGCCGAGGCGGTTCAGGTGATGGTGAAGTTCGTGGCGCGCGTGCGCGACGAGTACGGCCTGGCAATCGAGGACCTGGACATGGGCGGCGGATTGGGAATCGCCTACACGGCAGACGATGCGCCGTCTTCTATCCGCGCGTTTGCCGAATGCACGGCAAACGCGGTCGTCGAATCGTGCGCGGAATGCGGATTGCCCCTGCCGCGCCTGCTGGTGGAGCCGGGGCGCAGCCTGGTGGCCAATGCGGGCGTTACGCTGTACACGGTGGGCGTGATGAAGACGCTGCCGAACATCCGCAAGTACGTGGCCGTGGACGGCGGCATGTCCGACAACATCCGCACGGCGCTGTACGGCGCAGACTACGAGGCGACCATCGCCAACAAGGCCGACCAGCCACGCACCGAGATAGTCACCCTGTGCGGCAAGCACTGCGAATCGGGCGATGCCGTGGTGCTGGACGGGTCGTTGCAGCATGCCGACCTGGACGACGTCGTGTGCGTGTTCGGCACGGGCGCCTATTGCTACACCATGGCATCCACCTACAACGGCCAGCCGCGTCCGGCCATCGTGTTCGTGCGCGACGGGGCAGCCCGCGTGGTCACCCGTCGCGAAACCTACGAGGACCTGATGTCGCGCGACGTGTAGTCGCGCCGTCGGTTTCCTCGGGCGTGTCCTTAAAAGGGCGCCGAAGGGATTGCTTCCTTCGGCGCCCTTTTCCGAACGTTCTGCAAGCTGTCGCGTGATGAATCGGGACGGTGCGCCTAATGTGCATCCGCCCAGGTGGGGCCATACGACACGTCGGCGATTAGCGGCACGCTCAGCTGGGCGGCGCCTTCCATTACCTCCTTCACCATGGCTGCGAGCGCATCGATTTCCTCCTGCGGGACCGAGAAGTCCAGCTCGTCGTGCACCTGCAACAGCAGCTTGGCCTGGAACCCGTCGTCTACGAGGCGCCGGGCCACTTCGCGCATCGCCAGCTTGATGATGTCGGCGGCGCTGCCCTGCATGGGATGGTTCATGGCGGTGCGCTCGCCGAAGCCGCGCTGCACGGCGTTGCGCGCGTGCAGTTCGGGAATGTGGCGCTTGCGCCCGAACATGGTCTCGGCGTATCCGCACGCCTTCGCCTCTTCCACCGTGCGGTCCAGGTAGGCGCGCACGCCCGGGTAGGCGTCGAAGTAGCGGTCTATCATCTCGCGCGCCTCGGCCATGGGGATTTCCAGGCTCTGGGAAAGCCCGAAGGCCTGCTGGCCGTACACGATGCC
>DMNP01000225.1:3953-4644 GCA_003452695.1 Eggerthellaceae bacterium | reverse complement strand
CGTAGGCCGTGTCCCACAGGTTCAGGCCAGCGTCCATCGCCGTGTCGAAGATGGGCTTAAGCTCTGCTGCGTCGATGCCGCTGCCGAACGTGCCATCGTTGCCCCATGCCCATGCGCCCAGCGCTATCTTGGGAAGCTTGATGTCTGCCATGATTGGATTCCTTTCGGTCGATTCAGTAACTCGGTTATTCCATCGCATTTGATTGTGCTACTTAAACCAAGGTTTAAGTCAAGCGCCTTTCTCGAATTCCCTATATGGGGCGAGAAAGGGGGCGCTGAATGCGCATTCGCTGCACGAACCCGGAATGCGAATTCGACCACGTGAACACGAGAGTCCACCACATAACGGGCGACAAGGCGGCGGGCATGCCGACGATCGCCGAGTTCTGCGAGGCGAGCGGCTTTATCGGCCTGCTGGCCGACTACGCGTTCGCCGCGCACAATGCGAAACAGGCAGGCAGGCACCACCCGTACAAGAGCCTGAGCGCCCACGGGATCGAGATGCCCGAGGTCTCGACCGTGGACACGCGCGAGATGTCGGCTAACGCCATCGGGATCGGGCGCCTGGTGCACGCCTGCGCCCACTTCGGAATACCCTTCGAGAACAGACACGACGCGACGGCCTGCGTATCGTGGTGACCGGCGCCGTCCCCGGCTACGCAGGCGACGGCATCGAGAACGAGCTGCGGCG
>DMNP01000225.1:0-3903 GCA_003452695.1 Eggerthellaceae bacterium | reverse complement strand
AACGAGCTGCGGCGGCTCGGCGCCAAGCCAGCCAAATCCGTTAGCGGGAAGACGCAGGTCGTTGCCATCGGACGCAACGCCGGCATGTCGAAGACAGATCCCGCACGCGAGAACGGCATACCCGTCATGGCCATAGCCGACCTTCTCGAAGTGCTCGAACGATAGCAAAAAACTAGGCGGAACCGCTTTCGCGACCCCGCCTTACAAAACCCGGAGGTTTTTCTATCTGACTCGATTATAAGGCATCAGAACCATTTATCGAACAGCGTCATCAGAAAGTCAAACGACGAGCGGATGGCGTCGTTGCCCGCGAGGTCCGCCAAGACGTTCTCCATTTCTGCTGAAAGCGCCTTCAAGTCGGCGCGGGTCCTGTCCTTGCTCGTCCCTTCGGGGACGAGCCTCGTGTGGACGTAGAGGAGCGTCGCTATCTGCTGGAGGCGGGGGTTTCGCATCTTCGAGGTGCGGACCCTTTTCGATATGCCGGCTCCGGCGATCGCAGCGCTGACCGAATCGTTAGTGGCTATGCCGCCCGTTGCGGCGCCGAAGCCGTTGACGATGTTCGACGAATGGGCTGCGGCGTTTCTCGCGGCCTTGACCTGGCGGAGCATGTAGTGCTCGTCTTCCATAGCTGAGTCCTGCCAACGGTTCGCGCAGAACAAGTAGAAGTCGATGAAGCTTCCGAACGATATGAGCTCGAGGAGCACCCACACGGGCATGTCGTCTCGGTACTTGCGGACCAGGTCGCCGCAATAGGCGTCGGGCTCGAGCATGTTGATCTCGGCGAGGCGCCGCCGGCGGTTATCGTGGTTGAGAGAGGCCATGTAGTCGGCAACGATGGCGTAACCATCCTCTGCGGGCATGCTCTCGACCTGATGTAGGAGCTTTACGCGCGCGAAGTGTTCAACATCGAGTGTCATAGGGAGCAGGGCGTAGCGCAGCGTTCGGTCGACGGACGCGAGCTTGACCAAATGCCCGAAGTCCAGCCCAACGTACTGACCGTCGCGCTCGCCCCCGACCCTCTTCTGGAACAGGGCGCGGTATGCGGCGATCTTGAAGTAGTAGGTCTTGGTGCTGATGTATCCGGCTGCGTCCTCCTCGTTGACGAGGTCGAAGGTCACGCCCTTCATCTTGAGATGGTCTATCAGCTCACTGGTGGCAAGAAGAGGCTTATTGCGATGCGGCGCTAGAGGTGACGGCATTTCATTGCCTTCCTTAGTTGCCTGCTTCACATGGCTGTCTGTCGCGACCGGGTCCCCCGCGTTCAACGGCGCGACTAGCCCGTTGCCTGTGTCGGGGACGGCTCGTTCGATCGGGTCGTTCGACTCGTGTGATTCTGATGTGCCCATCATGCTCCTATCTGCCGAATCAGATTCTATCAGTGGTTGTTGTTTCGTGAGATGTCGGAGCATGCATGTGAACATAACCCTCAGTTCCACATTGACCCTCATTGACACTCATTGCCGTAGGAAGTCGTTTCTGGCGGGAGGTCGTACATGGAATCGCGGGCGCGGCGGTGCTCGACCCGGCGGCGCGCGCGATCGTGGTGGCGCTGTGCATGGCGGTGCTCTCGCCGGTCATGGCCGAGCTCGGCAAGCACCTCGACGACGCGGACATCGACGTGCCGAAGGGCGGTGGGGCAGATGCGGCGTAACGAGATCGCGGCCGAGGTCCACCGCAGGATGTGCGAGGACGACCGGTTCGGGTACTCCTGGGAGGAGCGCTACGGCGCCGCATGGGAGACCTGGACGATCGACGGCAGGGACTAGCGCATCAAGGTCGGCGACTACGACTGCTCTTCCTCGACGATGACGGCCTGGGCCGTGGCGCTGCAGGGCACGCCCTGGGAGGGGGCGATGGACAGTGCGGTGACCACTCACAACATGCGCTCGGTCTTCGTGGAATCGGGCTTGTTCGAGTGGTTGGGGATGAGCTTCCTGGCGGAGCCCAGCGACCTGTATCTCTCCGAGCAGAACCACGTGGCCATGTGCCGAACTCAATATCCCGACGTGCTCTTTGAGTTCTCGTGGGCGACAACGGCGCTTATGGTAATCGGCAAGGCGACCAGGGCGGTCGGGAAGCTTCTGCAATGGTAACATTTCCGCATGTTGCAATAAACAATTAACGGGAGGCTACGTGGACACGAGGCGCATGGCCGAATACCTTAAGCTCTGCGAGAGCATGAACTTCACGCGCGCTGCGCGCGAGCTGCACCTATCCCAGTCGGCTCTCTCGAAGCACGTCTCCCAGATCGAGGATGAGCTTGGCGCGGCGCTCATCCTTCGGTCGACGCACGACGCGGTGCTCACCCCCGAGGGCGAACTCGTGCGGGAGCGGCTCGAGAGCATCTTGGGCGATTTCGACAGACTGGTCCGCGACGTTGGCGAGATGCAGGCGGGCATGACGGGCCGCCTGCGCGTCGGCTTTGTCTACTACGGGGGGATGGAGTGCATGCGGCCGGGCCTCGCGCGGTTTGCCGAGGCGCGTCCGGGCGTGAGCCTGGACCTCGTATCGCTTCAGCCCCACGACATCATCGAGAGGCTGCGCTCCGGCGAGCTTGACGCCGGTCTGCTCATGGAGGTGCCCGCGCTCGCGTCCGAAGGGTTTCCGTTCGTGCCCGTGGGCTCCCGAAAGCTCGCCGCCATCATGGCTGCCGGCAACCCGCTCGTGGGGGAAGACGCGATCGACCCGGCGAGCCTCGAGGGCGCACGCATCGCCGTGCTCGACGCCGACGAAGAGTACAACGACGCCATGAGGAGTTTCCTCGCAAACGTGGGCGTCAGCACTTGGGAGGAAGTGCGCTGTCCCCAAATCGACCTGTATCCGCTTGCCGTGGCGGACAGCGACGTCGTGTTCCCCGGGACGGCCGACATGCCGGTGCCGGCAGACGGCTCGCTCGTGTCGGTCCCCGTTGGGGACCCGCCCTTCACAATCCCCGTGGGCCTGCATTACCGAATGGACGGCGCAAGCGGCGCGCTCGTGGCGTTCGTCGGTGCGCTCCGTTCGGGTCAATAACGAAGAAAAGGGCCCCTGAACAGCGATATTCCATTGCGGAAACGACATAGTCCGAAAGCCGCAAACCACCCCCTCGCCCCATGCCGCACAATGCGTTTCGTCGGGAAAAACGAAGACTACGCGAAGGGAGCCCCCCATGAACAACGAGATGTTCAATTGGCAGTTCAAGCACACCCAGTACGTCCCCTACGACCCCAGCGTCAACGCGCTTTACACCGGCTACACCACGCACCCAGCGCTCGGTGGCGTGCAGCCGTTCGAGTACACCGGCTGGCGCGACGAGATGCTGGCCGCCTATGAGACGTGCTACATCCACGCGGGCCTGAACCCCGCCTTCACGTACCGCTTCAAGGGTGCAGACGCCATGCGCTTCCTTGAGGAGAACCTCGTGAACGGCTTCAAGACCTTCGAGGTGGGCAAGTCCCGCCACGGCATCATGGTCAACGAGGATGGCCTGCTCATGTCCGACGGCATGCTGCTGCGCATCGGCGAGGACGAGTTCACCACCTACTGGCTGGCGCCGTACCTGCAGTACAAGCTGGAAACCGGCGACTACGACTGCGAGGGCTTCGACGAGACCGGCGAGGTGTTCATGTTCCAGCTCGGCGGCCCGCGCTCACTCGAGATCGTCGAGGCAGCAACCGAGGAGGACTTCCACGACCTGCCGTTCCTGTGCCACCGTACCTCCAGCATCGACGGCATGGACGTGCGCATCATCCGCATCGGCATGGCGGGTTCGCTGGCCTACGAGGTGCACGGCAAGCTCGAGGACTCGCAGGCTGTCTACGCCGCGCTGCTGAAGTACGGCGAGAAGTACGGCATTAGGCGTCTCGGCCGCCACGCCTACTGGAACACTCATACCGAGAGCGGCTTCCCGCAGTTCATCATCCA
>DMNP01000218.1 GCA_003452695.1 Eggerthellaceae bacterium | reverse complement strand
TACATGCCCACCTCGGAGCACTCGCCCACGAAATTGGACTTCAGCTGCTCGAAAATGTATTCCTTGTCCTCGGCGGAAATCTCGGGGTTGTCCTTCACCGTCTTGGCGTAGATGCCGAACTCGTGCTCGGCTGCCAGCTCCAGCTCGCCTTCCACCTTCTTGAACGCGCTGGCCGGCGCCTTGCAAACCGGACACGCCTCGGGCGGCTGCTCGCCTTCGTAGATGTAACCGCATACCGTGCATACCCATTTGTCCATGTTGGAACCTCCTTCGTTGATGGCGCCATCACCTTTGCCGACGGCGCTCGCTACCTTGTTTGCAACCTGAGCTGCGACGGGATTCGCCGCGGCATCAGTTTTTGCCGATTCGTATACGGGCTCGAAATCTTCAGCCCCGTGCTTGCACAGCGGGCAGACGAAGTCTTGCGGAAGCTCCGCGCCTTCGTAGATATAGCCGCAGACCGTGCATTTCCATGCCACCACGGCGCCCTGCGCCTGCGCCGCCGGCTCGTCCTGCTTCTTCGTCACGCGACGGTAGTAGTCGTAGGTAATCGACGGTTCGTCGCTCAGGCGCTTCGCCTCCACGACCTCGGCGCTGTACATCACGTGGCTGCCCAGGTCCTCGCGCACGACCACCTTACAGCAGAAGAAGGCGTTCGCGCTGCGCTCGTAGGCAAGCCCGCTTGCAGTGCGCGCCACCTCGCCGCCGAGAATCTGCGCGGATGCGCTTTGCTCGAACTTGTCCACGTCGTGGCCGCTTTGCATGCCGAAATGCTTGAAGAAGGCCGCAGGCGTGCTCTCGGCCAGAATCGACACGCAGAACACGCCCGACTCGTCGATCATCTCCTGAGTGCACGAGCCCTTCACGCACGAAACGCTTACCTGCCGAGGCTCGGATGCCGCTTGGATGGCCGTGTTCACGATGCATCCGTTATCGCGGTCGCCCACACGCGTGGTTAGAAGAAACAATCCATAACTGAACTGGTGAAACGCTTTCTTGTCGATGCTATTTCCCAATGGTCTCCCTTTCGCTTAGCTTTGCCGACATGCTGGGCAGACGCCCGCGAAAACTAAATCGTGCCCGAGAATCTGGTATCCGGAAGCGGCAGCTGCGGCTTCGTGGTCCACGCCGTCGCTGAACGCATCGGCGCACACGTCCTCCACCTTGCCACACACGACACACGACACGTGACTGTGGTGCTCGGCGCGATGGTCGAATCGCTCGGCGCCCGACCCCACGACCACGCGCATCGCGTTGCCGGCGTCGACCATCTTGTTCAGCGTGCGGTACACCGTGGCCTTGCTGATGGACGGAAGCTCCCGTTCGACCGCGCGGTACACCTCTTCGACCGTCGGATGGTTTCCCAGGGCACGAAGCTGCTGGGCTATTATTCGCTGCTGCACCGTATTACGCGTAGTCATGCCTCTTCCCTCTCTTCAGCGGCTACTATACATCTTATTGATAATTATTATCAATAAGAAATTTCTAAATCCTCAGCAGCTCTACGCGTTAACCTCGGCTCACTTCTGATTACAATTGGAAAAAGGGGCGCGGATTTCCCTCCCCACCCCCAGCGCGGCTGCGCTACTCTTGGGGAGTGTGTCAAGGGAAACGCCCCCTTGACACACCTTGCATGGTTAAAGTTCCTTGATGAGCTTGGCGGGGATGCCGCCCACGACCGTGTTGGGCGCCACGTCCTTCGTTACCACGGCGCCGGCTGCCACGACAGCGCCTTCGCCGATGGTAACGCCGGGAAGGACCGTGACGTTCGATCCCAGCCACACGTCGGCGCCGATATGCACCGGGGCAGGCAGCAGGTTGGCGCGCTTGGCGGGGTCCATGTTGTGGTTCAGCGTGGCGATTACCGCATTATGCCCGATAAGCGCCCGATCGCCAATGTAGATGCCGCCCTGGTCCTGGAAACGGCATCCCGCGTTTATGAACACGCCCTCGCCCAGATGCGTGTTCAGGCCGCAGTCGGTCGTGAAGGGCACGAACAGGCCCACGCTTTCGGGCAACGGGCGGTTCAGCAGCTCCTGGAACCGTGCGCGCGTGTCGGACAGGCTGTCGAACTGCGCGTTCATGCGCGACGTTATGCGCATGGCGCGCTCGGAGGCCGCCGTCATCAGTCGATGCACCTCAGATCCCGCCACCACCTCTTCGCCGCTGTTCATACGCTCGATGAAGTAGTCAATCTGCTCCTGGGTAAGTTCCGGGCTGTCCTCGTAGTTGCTCTTGGGCATGTAGAACCTCCTTCGTTGCATGCGGGCGGCCGCTCGACGGGCGCAGACGTCTTGCCCGCATGTTGCCTTACCTTCCCTGCGCCCGTTTCTCTTATACGAACATTTTGGCCGCCAGCTCTCGCACCCGGGCAAGCTCCTGCGGGAAGACCTCCTGGTGGCGCTGTTGCTTGGCCGCCACATCGAACATCGGCCAATCGAAGCGGTCGTAGCGGTCGGTCTGCAGGGTGTTGCCGCAGATGAAGGTCTGCACCGGGCCCACGAAATTCTGCAAGGTTCCCACATGCTCGGCTATCATGGCGTCATAGCCGTTTGCAGCGTACATCTCTTCCGGCGCATTGCTCGTCATGATGAATAGCACGGGAATCGGATGCTCGTTGCTGCTAATCTTCTGCGGGTTGTACGTAAGGTGCTGGAAACACAGGCGCTCGTACAACGCGCGAAAGCCAGCCGTCGGGCGGCCGAAATAGTTCGGCGACCCCAAAACGAGCCCATCGGCCTCGCGGATCTTTGCCAGCGTTTCTGCCAGACCATCCTTTATAACGCAGCGGCCGAAGTTCTTCTCGGTCATGCAGTGAAAGCACGACCGGCACCCCATGAATGGGTCGAGCTTGTACAAGTCGATGATCTCCGCCTCGGCGCCGGCATCTTGTGCACCCTGCGCCGCCTCGCGCACAAGCTGCGCTGTGTTCCATTTGGGACGCGGGCTTGCGTTGATTGCAATTACCTTCTTCACGGCATTCCCCTTCTCTTGTTTTGCAATGGCAGCATTGTATCCTACCCGAACACGCGACATTTTCCACGGCAAGCCCAATCCACCCGCAACCCGCGCCTCGCGCGCGCCCGCAGACATGGCTGTGAAAGCAACCGCGCCCTCGGCCGGTAAGGTCTATCTGCAGCATGAAAAGCTGGGTGGGGTAACCAGGTTGCCCCACCCACTGGATTACTCCGCCCACGGGCGCGATTACTGGCGGAAGTAGTTCACGCCCGCCTCGAAGATGGGTTGGTAGCTTGCATCGGGGACGTTGCGGTACAAGCCCGCGCCGCTGCGCTCCGAGTGGCCCATCTTGCCGAACAC
>DMNP01000196.1:2461-4236 GCA_003452695.1 Eggerthellaceae bacterium | reverse complement strand
CCTTGGTGCCGCCATAGCCCAGCTTGAGGTTGTCGAGCATGGTGTAGTTCTGCTTGGCGAACCCCTGATAGGCGTTCTGGATGCTGGTCATGTCGGTGCCAAACGTATTGGCGTTGTCGGACATGTCACGAATGGCCTTGTCAGCCTGCGACGCGGCCTTTACGGTATCGCCGTCCAGCGAGTTGATGAGCGACGCGGAGAAGCTGGTCACCGTATCCATGTAGTCGTTCGCGGACATGCCCGCCGTCTCGAACGCCTGACGCGCGTTCACGGACACTTGGCTCTCGGCCAGCTTCAGCTGGTCGTACTCGCCGCGTATCTCGTCCACCGACTTTCCGACTGACGCCGCGTAGTCTTCCACGGACATGCCACTAGCGCCGAAAAGCTTCTGAACGCCGCCCCATAGCTGCTCGTTGGACGCATAAGCGTCAAGCGCCTGCTTGCCAACCTCGCCAATCTTCTGCGCGACCTCGACAAGGCCGAGAGCGGCGATAATCTTGCTGGCCATGCCCGCGAAGCTTGCGAGCATGCCGTCACCAAAGAGCGTGCCGCCAAGCGTGCCAGTCTCTTCGAGAGCGCCCGTAACATCGCCCGCGAAGCTCTTGTCCATCTGCGGGTAGATGGACACATACGCGCTGCCTACCTCGGCATTTGCCATTGCTAATCACCTCCGTAGTACCACTCGTCAAAATCGGTGATTTCGATTGGGTCTTTGCCGATGCGCCGCGTGCTGTCCTTGATTCCAGGGCGCGGCATCGGCTTCGGCTTCTTCGGCTTGCCGCCGTTCGCGCGCATCCACTGGTACTGAAACGCCGATATCTGGTCGTAGATGGCGGCAAGCAGCATGTCGTTGTGAATGCCGCTCATCCACTCGTTGTCGGGGTTCATTTCTTGCTTCAGCGCGGAGTCAGGCGGGAGGTAGCGCACAAAAGAAAGCAGGGCGCTCGAAGTGAGCGCCCCGCCTAGGTCAGACAAGAGATAGCGCGTCTTGGTCATGAGGTCGTATTGGAGCGCCCCGCCGTGCAGCGCCACGATCACGGCAAGGCTTAGGATTCCCCCAAGTCAGGCTCGTTCAGAAGCCCGCGCTGCTCGTTCCAGACCTTCAGCAGCTGCGAGAGCTGGTTGTCGCCGAGCTGGTAGACAACATCGCCGAGATACTTTGCGAAGAACTTCTTGAAGCCCTCGCCCGCGTCAGCGGCACCGCCGACAATCTCCATGTCCGCGCTGTCGAACGTGATGGGTAGGTGCTTCTCTTCGCCCGCAAGGTTGACGATGATGTACGGACGCTCGATGCTCTCGAAGTCGATACGCGCTACTTCTGCCATGTTGTGCGCTCCTTAGGCGGTGGTTACGCCATCGTCGTAGTAGAAATAGATGGACTTGCCATCGCCGTCCATGTTGCAGTCCAGCGACACAGACCAGCTGATAGGCTCGTTGGCAACGAACGTGATATCGCCGTCAAGCGTCGGCTGCGCGTTGGGGAGCACCAGACGGATGCGCTGGTTGCCGTCCTTCATGTTGAAGCACCACGCCTTAGCGGGAGCCAGCTCAGGGCCAATGGCAACCTTGATGAGCGTGCCTGCGCTGGACGTGGCATCGGTCTTGGTCACGTTAGACTCGCCGAAGATTGCGCACAGGGCGTTGTAGTCGGTCTGCACGAACGTGAAGGTGACGGTGCCAGTAAAGTCCTCAAGCAGCGTGCGGATGTGGCCGAGCGACCAGTCTTGGATGCTCGTCGTTCCGTGCTCGATGGACAGAGAAACGCCGTCGGTGGA
>DMNP01000196.1:0-2370 GCA_003452695.1 Eggerthellaceae bacterium | reverse complement strand
GGGGAGCGCCGTCTTAGCGTCGGTGGGCATGGTGGCGTTGGTTGCCGCCCAGTTCACCGCGCCGACGGTGCTGGATTGGTCAGGAGCGCCAACAACGACGTTCACTGCATTAATGGGCATTGTTTCCCCCTTTCGGTGGGGTTAGTTGCTGTAGATGTTGGTTGCAATGTCGAAGCTGACCTGCCACACGAAACCGCCGCCGTCGATAAGGCCAAGCTGCGTGATTTCGGGCGCGCCAACTGCGTTGATGCGCTCGTCGGCACCCGTAATGGACGGGAGCGCAAGCGCAAGGTCGAACGCCGTTGACTCGCCCTCAGCGTCGCTCTCGGCCCAAATCTGGACGGTGTATCGCGGGTAGTCGTGCGGATAGGCGCACTCGCCGCCCGTGCGGTTGACCACCGCGAACGGGTACGGCCCCTCGGCCTGCGGATAGGTCGCGGCGGGCATGGACAGCGCGTCGGCCGTCCAGTTGACCACCACCTCTAGCGAAGACCACATGCGCTACCTCCCCAGAGACTTTTCGAGTGTCATATGCAAGGCGTTGGAGCGCATCGCGTGAACGTCACCAGTGGCAACGAAAGCGTGGCAGCGAGTCTTGCCAGCGCGCGATGCCTTTTTGAGCACGTAGTCAGACGCATCGAACATCGAGCACGCGCGGCTATGGATTCGCGCGGCCTGCGCGTTCACCACCTGCATCGCGCCCGACGAGTTGAGGATTAAGCTCCTAAACTTCGGATTCGGCTTGTACCTAACCGTCATACGCTTGCACCTCCACGGGGAGGTAGAGCGCCCCAGGCACGAGCGACGGCACGTAGGCTTCGGGGATTCCCACCACCTTGAACGTGCCAGCCCACGGAGCGGGGAGAGACACCTTAGCGCCGCGAAGCGACTGAGGGTCTGTCCATTCCTTCGTGAAGTGGAGCGTGAGGTCGACGCGCACGCCCTCAGGTCTTGACTCGCTGAGGTCATTCGTTGAGCCGGGAGCGACGAGCACCTGCGCCTGCACAGGCGGGCGGTAGTCCTCGATGTGGTTGCCGAGACGGTCTTTCGCTTCCCAATTCCTGAGATAGACCGTCGCGGCCACTGTCGGCCACATGAGCTACCGCCCAGCCATAAGGCCGCACCCGATGCGCCCGCCACCGATGCCCAGCAGGGCCATTTCGGAGGGGAGCATCTTGGGCGTGCCGTAGGTTGACGCGAAGCTGTACGTGCGTGAGTACGGCCCCGCCGTCGCGGTGAGTGCCGTGATGCCAACGGGGACATCGGACGCGCCGTCCTGTCCAGTGGGCATGACACGGTTTGCCATAGAGCGGCAGACGATCATAAGCCGCTCCGCGAACGTCGCTGACGGGTCTGAGTAGTCCACGCCGCGCCTGTCCAGCTCGGCTTGGATGGAGGCCGTGCAGTCGTCCAGGCACTCTTGGAGCAGCGATCCGTCGGCAACCTCGCCGAACCTCGCTTCGTATTGCTCGATGGTCGCGTAGGACACGACGGCCACCCCCTTAGTTACTTGTCTTGCGGCTTCTGCGTCTTGCGCGGCGCTTGGGCGCGGGCTTAGGCTCTGCTGGGACGCAGCCGAACTTGATGAGTCGCGGCGCGTCCTCGTCGGATGCCGTGAACCGCACGCCGTTGGCCGAAATCAGCTCGACCATGACTAGGCGGTGAGCAGGTTGAAGTAACCAGCGCCCTCGACGGCGGCGCAGACCTCGACCTCGGCACGAACCGCGACCATGTTCTGCTGCCAGAGGTTGATGGCGTTCTCACCAGTGCCGAGCGTTGCCTGGTCGGAGATGGAAATCTTGATGCCCTCGACGTTGCCGACAACCATCTTGGTGAAGTCACCAGCGATGCCCAGAATGTCGGTGGTCGCATCAACATAGACGTTGCGGGAGGTGGACACGGAAGCGCCCAGAATCGGGCTGATGGCACCAGTGGTCACGCCAGCGGCGAAGAGCGGACGGCCAGTCTGGTCGACGGCACCGAGCACCTTGGCGCGGCCCTGCGGGGCAAGGATGATGCGATCCATGACGCCACCAGCGGCGGCGATGTTGCCGTCCACGGTCACGAACTGGTCATAGACGGTCTTGCCAGCGGCGGGAGTCAGAGAGACGGCGGTAGCGCTGCCAAGCACGTCGAAGCCAGAGCCAGGGGCGGTGGTGCCCATGATGGTCTGGTCGAACTTGGTATCGAGGGCAAGCGGGAGACGGCGAACCAGCTCGGCGTAGAGAGCGTCAGCGTCGCGCGTGAACTCCATAGAGAACGCTTCGATGACGGCCAGCTTGTAGGGGACGATGGTCTTCTTGCCGAGAGTATGCTCGGAGACGGGCTTGACGCCAGTCTCGTCCACCCAATCGGCCTGCGGCTCGCCCG
>DMNP01000178.1 GCA_003452695.1 Eggerthellaceae bacterium | reverse complement strand
AGCTGTTCTCGACCTTCCACAGCGTCGTCGCACCCGAGGCGTCGAAATTCACGCCCTCGAACACCATCGCGTGCGTCATCATCGACTCGCCGTAGTCAAGGCGCGCAGCCTTGTCGAAGCCCGAGAACACGTCGAGCCCGAACAGCCCGTCGATATCGAGCGCGCGCAAGTCCATGATGCCGTCGGATTGCAGGTACGACTGGTCGACGTCGCAGCCGAACCAGACGGGAAGGTCATCTCGAAGCTGGGCGACGGCGGCGTCTTTGAGCTCCTTCGGCGTGAGGTTCAGGTAGCGCACCCCGCCCGCCTCGACGACGTTCCCGAGACGCGCCACGGTATACGTGCGGTTGAACGGCTTGTCAGCCGTAGGCGCCGAGATGAGGGAAACGTAGTCGTCGAGGTTCAACCCGACAGCCTCGTCGTAAAACTCCCGAGGCGTGTACGTGCCCGACAACACGAGGTTGTCGTCCTTGTCTCGCAAGCGCACGTCGAACACGGCCGGAGGCTCGCCGAGGCAGATGGCGAGCAGGCGGTAGACGTCCTCCATCATGTCCTTCTTGTAAGCGCGAAGATCCTGCAGGCTCGATCCCGCATCGTGGGCGCGCCTGAGCTCGCTTGCGCTCTTGCGCAGGAACCGCACGAGAAACGCGTTCAGGTCGCCCGTGTTCTTCGAGCACGCGGTCTCGGGCATCGCCTCCTTGGGCACGACGCCGTACTTCTTCACGAGCGCGCGGAACATGTCCCATTGCCCGCCGTCGCTGACGGGATCGGCGAGCAGGAACTGGACGAGGCGTCCGTCGAGCGGCTCGTCGAGCGTGTCGATCACGTTCTCGAGGAACCAGTTCGACTTCTCGAGCTTGTCCCAGAACAGCGGGTACACGCCCGAGAACTCGAAATCCTTCAGGTTGAATCTGCGCATGGCCTGGATGCGGAACGTGTTGAGCGATGCAAACATCCAGCACCTGCCCGACCTCTGCTGGTCGGCGCGGGCACCCTGCTTCACCTCGATGTCAAACGTGCCCGTCGAAAGCGCGGCCTGCTCGGGAACCCGCGCAACGGCGCGCACGCCCTGCGACGTGACGGCGTTCTTCGCGACGACGTTGGCGCGCTCGGACGCAAACGCCTCGCTCGCCTGCGCAACGTCGTCGTATGTGATGCTGAGCACTTCGTCCATGTATGCCTCCGCTTTCCCCTATTCGCCCTGCGAGAGCTCTGATTGGATGCGAACCGTGCGCTCGGCGACTTCAAACTTGACGCGCCCGACGTCGATCGTCGGCCAGGCGCCGTCGCGATACAGAACCGCGCCATCGCACATGGTGAGCACGACATCGGAACCGTGGCCTGCATAGACGACGTTCGTGAGCATGTCATTGACCGGGCACCAGGAGACCCCCGTCACGTCGAGCACGGCCAAGTCGGCCTTGAAGCCCTCCTTCACAAGGCCGCAATCCTCGCGGCCTTGCGCGAGGGCGCCCGCGCGGGTCGCGGCGGTGATTGCCTGTTTCGGCGTGACGAGCGTCGGGTCGAGCTCGTTGCCCTTGGGCAGCATCGCCATGAGGTACATGTCCTGGAACATGTCGTGGTTGTTGTTGGAGGCCATGCCATCCGTGCCGAGGGCGACGTTAACGCCGGCTTCGAGCATTTTCGCGACCGGCGCGAACCCGCTTGAAAGCTTCATGTTGGAGGCGGGATTGTGGACGACCGTCGCGCCGTTGCGCGCGAGAATGGAGATGTCTTCATCGTCCACGTACACGCAGTGCGCCGCGATCATTCCCACGTCCATGGCTCCGAGGGACTCGAGCCATTGCACGGGCGATTTCCCGTCATGGCGCTTTCGGCATTCGTCGGTCTCGGATTTCGTTTCGGCCACGTGCACGTGCACGGGCAGGCTGTAGCGCTTTGCCGTGTCGAAGACGCTTTTGGCGGTAATGTCGTTGTTCGTGTACTCCGCGTGGATGCACATGTCGAACTTCAGGCGCCCGTTTGCCGCACCGTGCACGGACTCGGCTCCGAATACCATCTCGTCGAATACGGTTTCGTATTCCTGGATGGGCTTTGGCTCGAATGCGATGGGAGACGTGCACAAGTTGGCTTTCATGCCCGCTTCTTCCACCGCCTTGGCGCGCTCGGCTGTGTGGTAGTACATGTCGGAAAACGACACGGTGCCATAGCGCGCCATTTCGGCACATGAGAGCAAGGTCGCCCAATAATTATCCTCGGGTGTCATCTTGGCTTCGAACGGCCAGCACTTCTGCTCGAGCCATGCCTGCAAAGGCAGGTTTTCGGCAAAGCCCCGCAGCAGCGTCATGGGGGCATGGGTATGCGCGTTGTAATGCGCGGCCATGAGCAGCTTCCCCGTTCCATCGAACACCTCTCCGTAGGCATCCGCGTCTTGCGGCGCATCTTGCCCGATATAGTCGATGGTGTCGCCCTTCACGCCAACGCAGCAGCTTGCGTGGTATTCCAAGGTTTCGTCCAGTATCGCAATGTTTTTAAACAGCATCGAAACTCTCCTTTCATAGAGCGTTTTTGATTATAGGATTGTGTCGACTATAACCAGCGAACAAAGTCCGCGAGCAAAAACAATACGGAATAATCTGCTGCAGGCCGGCTGTTCCCGGATGCGCCCGCGGACCACCTCGATTGTTAAGCGCAGGCCAATGCCAGGCGGGTGTGCTATGATGCGCTGCAGTCAATAGATTGCGAGAGAGGGAGAGCGTATGGCAGACCAGGAAGAGCTTGACTGCGGTGGTGCGTGCAGCGGTTGCAGCGTGGAAGGTTGCGGATCGCGCACGGAGCCGCCCAAACCGAAGGCACGCGTGAACGTGAAGCATATCATCGGAGTGGTGTCCGGCAAGGGAGGCGTGGGCAAGTCGCTCGTTACGAGCCTGCTCGCCGCCGAAATGCAGCGCAAGGGATTCACCGTGGGAATCCTGGACGCAGACATTACCGGCCCCTCCATACCGAAGACGTTCGGCATCCGCGGACGCCTGAACGCCGACGAGGACGGCATCAATCCCGCCCTGACCGATTCGGGGATAAAGGTGATGTCGCTGAACCTGATGCTTCCGCAGGACGACATGCCGGTGGCCTGGCGCGGACCAGTGATAACGGGCATCCTGAACCAGTTCTGGAACGAGACGAACTGGGAAGACGTGGACTACCTGTTCGTGGACATGCCCCCGGGAACCTCCGACGTGTTCCTTACCGTGATGCAGTCCTTCCCGCTCGACGGCATCGTTTCGGTGTCGGCTCCGCAGGAGCTTGTTGCCATGATCGTCGGCAAGGCGGTGAACCTGGCCCACGACATGAACGTGTCGGTGCTCGGCCTGGTGGAGAACATGGCCTATTTCAAGTGCGACGAGTGCGGCAAAGAGCACTTCATCTTCGGCGAACCGCAGGGGAAGGCCATCGCGCGCCGATACCAGATTCCATCGTATGCCACGTTGCCGATGGACCCGGCGTTCGCGCGCCTGTGCGACGAGGGCAAGGTGGAAACCTACGATGTGAACGGCGCGCTCGATCCCATCATCGACCAGATAGAAGCCGTCGCAGCCCGCAAGGACGCCGCCGAGGCATAGGGTAACGATTCTGCATTCACCGAGATGCGAGCTGGAAGAACCGTTCTTGCAGCTCGTTCTTTGCACCCAGCGCGATAGAGGCGCGTTTTTCCAAGAACTGCCGGACAGGCGCCCATGAAAAGGAGGTCGCAGCAGAAACGCTGCGACCTCCTTCTTCGTCCCGCGAATTTTCCGGAGACTATTTGTCCTTGGAAATCTTGCTGAGCACCGTCGCGAAATGATTCGAACGACCGTCCAGCCATTGCTGCATCTGCTTCTCGTTGTAGGGGCAACCTGCTCCCTCGCCCGTCTGGCCGCTGCTGTCGTTTGCATAGTACACGCCATCTTTGTAGTAATAGAAGACGATGAAGTGGCCATAGGGGAAGGTGCCGATCGGGCGTGCCGTACCGTCCGCCTTCTGCCAGATAGAGCCGGAGCCCGACGATATGATGACCACATGGCCCTGCTCAAGCTCGTTTCGCAGCTGCTCGGTCTTGTGGATGTCGCCGATAACGTCGTTCACGGCAATCGTGTCGGACAAGCCCTCGCTTTCCAGCCAGACGCGCGCCTTGCCGCCCAGGTTCACCGTGGAATCCCCGTTGAAACCGGGGCCGCTCCAAACCTTCACGTTGTCTTTGTAGCGGTTCTCGTGCAGCAGGATGTTCACGCCCACGGTGAACGAAGTGGCGCCGCAGTTGCTGTCGTTGCCCTGCACCTGATGGTACTTGGCGCCATCGGAATGGTCGGCATCGTGCAACGCCTCTTCGGCCTTCTCCATTTTTTTCTGCGCATCTTCCAGCTCGTTGGCGATTTCGGCTTTGCGGGCCTCCAATTGCGCCACAAGTTGTTCCAGCTCGGCTTTCTTCTCTTTCGTCTGCAGAAGCTTTTCGCGGTAGAAAGCTTCGATGCGCTCGTAGCTGTCGTATTTGTTGATGGCCTCGGTAAGAGTCTGGCTGTCGAGCACCATCGACACGATATCGCGGTTGTTGTCGTAGTCCTTGTACAGGGCCACTGCGGCCTGGGACGACACTTCCTCGGTTTTCTGCAGGTCCGCGGTAACCTCGCGCACCTCGGTTTCGGCGGCGCGAATCTCGCGCTTGTTCTCGGTCTGCTGGTCCAGGACCACCGTATAGTTGGTAAGAGCCACCTGGTAGTTCGTCTTCAGCTCGTCGATGGTTGCCGCATGGGCGAAACCCGGCGTGAACGCGGAAACCGCACAGGTGAACGCCACTGTGCCGGCCAATGCGCCGATTCGGTTGATTGCCTTGCTCGAAACCATTTGCACCTCTTCAAAACGATTCTTGTCAGAATACCATATGAAGCGTTCGTCGTGTTCGCCCATCGAAACATCTTCACGCCAACTGCGGCCCGGATGTTGCAGAGTTCGCTCTGTGCAGCACGCCGGGCGGTCGAGCAAGAGGGGCGTGTGTTACGCCCGGATGCCTGATGCCCAGGAACTGGCCAGCGGCGCGGACGTAACGGCGACGGGGCTTGCTCCAGCTAACACGTCCCTCCTGCTCGACCGCCCCCGCTGCAATCGTGGACCGTGACCGCCAAATATGCCCGCGTCGCAGAATCGCTTTCGATTCTCGTGTGCGAACAGCTTCTGAATTGCTATAGTGGACTTGTTGTAAAGACCGGACCGAAGGGGGTCGATATGGGAGCAAAAGCCGAGGAGAAACTCGAGATTTCTCGTGATGAGCTGAAAACGTACCTGCATGCAAACCATTCGATGTACATGGACGTTGACGGCGCAAGCTATTACCTTACGGATGTGAACGACCGCTACTGGCGCGTTCAGGACACTTCCAAGCTGAACGAGAAAGACCACTACGTGGACTGCAGCGAGCTCGTGCCCACGCTTTCCGAATTCTTGGACTTGCCGTTTGGCGAGGCAGGAAAGTCAGTCAACGAACTGTTCGACGATGCCGTCTTCTATGCATCGGTGAAGGCTGAATAGCAACAATCGCATATTGCCAAGACTGCGGCGCCATCAAGGCGCCGCTTTTCTATTGCATGGCTAGAGCCTAAATGGAGGCGGACGGAGATGGTGGAGATTTCAATCCACGTAATTACAACGGAGACGGTTCGCCAGACGGACTGCAGATTGTTGGCGGAGCGGATGCCCGCGCGTTTCCAGAGAGCCATGCGCTATCGTTTCGAACGCGACCGGTTGCTGTGCTTGGGGGCTGGCTGGTTGATGATGGAAGCGCTTGGGGTTCGGGACGAGCGCGAGATTCGCTACGGTTCCTACGGCAAGCCCTACGTTCCCGGCAAGCGGGCGTTCAGCATATCGCACAGCGGCACCTGTAGCATCCTGGCCTGCGGGGAGGCAAAGCGCATCGGTGCGGACATCGAAGAGGTCGACGAGCGGAACATCGATATCGCGAGCAAGGTCTACACCGAGCGCGAGCTTGCCTGGATGGACCGGGATCGCGTGGAGCGCTTCTTCCGGCTGTGGACGTGGAAGGAGTGCATCATGAAGGCGACGGGGATGGGGTTTAACCTGGAACCGCGGAGCTTCGAGGTGCTTCCGTTCACGGTCGGACAGCCGACTTGGGTGGCAGGCCATCGCTGGCATGCGTGGGAAGGACAGCTGGGGCAAAGCCGCATCGCCGTCTGCGCGGACGAGCCTATCGGCCAGGTTCACCTGGTAGAATACGGGAAAGCACAGGAAGCAGATGGCGCCGTAGCCGCGCTCCGATTCGTTCTGAAAACGAGCTCGACCAGATAGCTTTGGCTATATTCGGCTATCTGAAACGGATTAACATACATATTGTCGAAAGAAACGAGAGCCACGTTCATATGCATCTGCGCTGCATGCCAATGAAGCGCAGACGCCTGGTGTCGAATGAAACCAGGCGCCCTACGACGGGTAGCACTGCGTCGCGTTAATCGCCGCGGTCACGCATGGCGTCACGCAGCTGGGTGAAGGCGCATGCGGGTTACTTAAGCTTGTTGAGCTTACGGAGCTTGCGGGGTCGGTTGCTGCCGTATTTGAGGCACTGGTTTTCCGTGCACTCGTTGTCTTGCCATGCCGTGCCACCTGCGATGGCATCGAGTTGCTTGTCGGAAAGCCCAGCCTCGTATATTTGCTCGAAAACCGCCTTTGATTCCTCTTCGCCAAGGTCGAAGCCTTCGCTTAGGGCGAATTCGCGGAATTCGTCAAGGGATTTGCAGGCCATTCCCTTCTGAATCTGTTCGGGGCTCAGCTCATCGAAGTTGATCGCCATACTTGCTCCTTCCAACGCGCTGTCATAAACGTTTATCTTGCATCGTAACCACAGTAGCATAGCGGCAGCCGAGAATCTGATCCCATGGGTACAATACTGCCAATTGCAGCCTTGCGATGCGCCCGGTTTGCCTAGCTTGCCTAAAAGCGCGCACATCGTGCAGACGACACGCGTGGTATGCACACCGCTCATATACTCCTGTAAGCCGTACCCGATGCAATGGTATAAAGGCGTGTTCATGCAGAAATCGGCAAGCTCTTCGATGGTCTCAGCTGGCGGCTCGCAGATCTTCGAACCCTCTTTGGGACAGAATTTGGCGATTTCGTCTAACTACAGAGGCGTGTAGGCTGAACCCCAAAGGCGGCATAAGCAACGTGTACAACCAGGTCTGGGAGGCAAGAGGCGCCGATGCGACCGACGGCAACGCCAGCAAATTCGTGCTCCTTGACGGCGACGGGAAGCGCGACGGGAAGTTCGACCTTCTGAGCTTCGATGTCTGCTTGATGGGAAACCTCGAGCTCGCGCTTATCATGGCTGATTACACCGACTACTACATCGCGTCGGCGGCGATGGGCGAAGGGATCGGCGCCGCGATATACCGTAAGCTCAAGGAAGGAACGTAGCGACACGCTAAACCGATGCGCGTAGACACAGCGAAAAGTGATTTTGCCATATGCGAATGCAGCTATGGACAGTTTATCTGGACACTGGGGGCTGTTTCCCCTTTCCGATTCGTAGAGCATCTTACATGGCATTTCTTGCGCAGGATGGCCTGCGCAGACTCCGTACAATAGCAACGCGTTTTGGCTTCTAGCCCCAACATCTTCCGTCCCCGTTGTCTTCCACGAACGAAAAAAGACAACCTGACGGCGGTTGGGAATTTGGTGGAGCATAGGGGGATCGAGCCCTTGACCTCATGGCTGCCAGCAGACGTGATCATGATGCCCCTGCATAGAAAGGCGCCGTGCGTCTCGCCGTCCCTCATGCCGCGCAGCGCCTAGTAACGGATGAACAGCGGCCAGATTCCACTTGAAGCTCCGGCGGCCTCACTTGTAGACGGCGCCACGATGTCCAATGGAAACTCTATGTTAAACCACTGTTGAC
>DMNP01000335.1 GCA_003452695.1 Eggerthellaceae bacterium | reverse complement strand
AGGATTTGTGCCTGCAGAATCGCCCTCGCCCCTCTCCCCGCCCCCGCCTCTGGCCGGTCCGTGAAAAGTAACCAAACGCAGGGGGATTGCGCTACACTCTGAGCAAGGCACGACATGAACCGCTAGACGCACAAGGAGGAACCGCCATGACTCGCAGCATATCGAAAGGCTCGTCCAAACTGTTCGCAGCAGCCGTCGCACTTGCTCTGGCGCTCGTAGCCGCAACGTTCGGCACCCCCGCCGCCCAGGCGCAAGCCGACGAGGGCACACTCGGGCTGAGCGCCGGCGCGCTGGCGACGCAGGCCGACGACGTCGAGTATTCCATTTCGCTGAAGGGCGTGCCCTACGACGGCAACTACGGCATCTTCGGCAAGCCGGGCGAGAAGCTGACGATTACCGCAGGCGCGCAGTACTTCGACACGACCGTGGGAAAGTACGTTGTCGCGAAGGGTGCCACGGTTAAGTGGTCGAGCGTGAGCGCCAAGCTGAAGGCCGTGCAGAAGGGCAACAAGCTGATAATAAAGAAGCTGCCGAAGGCCGGCACGTACAAGTTCGCGGTTGCCGTCTTCGACGCCGACGGCAAGAAGCTTGCAGCGCAGAAGTACACGATAGTCGTGAAGAAGGCCCCAACGGTGAAAATCAGGAAGACCACGATGCCCACCGGCACCATCATGCTGGCTATGAGGGGCGCTAAGTTCGGCTGGGACAACAACACGAAAAAGCCGTTCTACATCTGGACCGTGAAGGACCTGGCCACCGGCAAGACGTCGGTCTGGAACAGCAAGAAGGGCTTCGTGAAGAACGGCGGATTCGTGCAAGGCGGCCAGGTTGCAGGCGGCGGCGAGCCCAACCTGATGGCCGCATTCACCAAGAGCGGCACGTTCAAGATTACCGCGACGGTGTATCACAGCAACAAGAAGATTGCCACGGCCAGCACGACCCTGAAAGCCACGGCTTAAGGTTGGCCTGCGGCCAAGCGCATTCACACAGGTTTCGACACGAGGAATTGGCGGAAAATCACATGCTGGCAGAACGGTTGATAAGCCTCGCGGTGCGCGAGACGTCCAAGAACTACCTGAAGATTAACCCCACGACCGACACGCACGTTCCCGGTCCGCGCCCGGGGCAGAAATACATGCTGTATATGCACGTGCCCTTCTGCACGAAGCTCTGCCCGTATTGTTCGTTCAACCGATTTCCCTTCAGCGAGAAGCGCGCGGTGCCGTATTTCGAGAGCATGCGCAAGGAAATGCGCATGCTGGCGGATTTGGGGTATAACTTCGACAGCGTGTACGTGGGCGGCGGCACTCCCACGGTGATGATCGACGAGCTGTGCGCCACGATAGACCAGGCGCGCCAGCTGTTCGACGTGCGGGAAGTGTCGAGCGAGACCAACCCCAACCACCTGGTTCCCGAAATCCTGGAAAAGCTGGAGGGGCGCGTGCAGCGCCTGTCGGTGGGCGTGCAGAGCTTCGACGACGGCCTGCTGAAGCAGATGGACCGCTACGACAAATACGGTTGCGCCGACGAGATAGTCGAGCGCATCCAGCTTGCCACGCCGCATTTCGTTTCGATGAATGCCGACATGATCTTCAACTTCCCCGCACAGACCGAGGACATGCTCATCCACGACGTGGAACGCATCGTGGAATCGGGATGCTCGCAGACCACGTTCTATCCGCTGATGGCCTCGCCTTCGGTGGAACGGCAACTGGCCAAGACGGTGGGCGCCGTGGACTACGACCGCGAGCAGCGCTTCTACGAGATTATCGACGAGCTGCTCTGCGGCGGCGGCAATCCGCTGTTCACGCACAGCAGCGCCTGGACCTTCAACCGCACGGACGCCGCCCAGAACGACGAAAGGCCCGCAGATGCGTCTGGGCAAGGGGGCCAGGGCATGATAGACGAATACGTTGTGCAGTACGAGGAATACCCCGCCATCGGCAGCGGCGGCATAACGTATCTGGGCAACAGCCTGTACGTGAACACCTTCAGCTTGCGCGAATACGGCGAGGCCATCGAAGCCGGCCGCATGTCCATTATGGGGCGCACCGACTTCAACATTCACGACCGCATGCGCTACCGGTTCCTGATGCAGCTGTTCGGCCTGCGGTTGGACAAATTGCAGTGGGAACGCGATTTCGGCATGACGGTGGAATACGGCCTGCCCGCAGAGATGATGTTCATGAAGGCGGCAGGCGCCTTCGCCACCGACACACCCGAAGAGCTGACGCTTACGCCCAAGGGAAGATACCTGGTGGTGGCCATGATGCGGCAGTTCTTCATAGGCGTGAACAACCTGCGCGACCAAGCGCGGGCGGCCCTTCCGGGCGAAGAGCGCGAGCTGCTGTTCGGCTAGGACGTTCATGCGGCGCACGGCGCGGACAGAAACTTGGAGTTTGGCGGGCGGTGGGCCCCTGGCAGGCGGCGGAAGCCTGGCAGGCGGCGGAAGCCTGGCGGGCGGCGGGCGTTGGTCGCGCAGAAGCTGGCACGTGGTGCTGGCGTTCGCGGCCGCGCTGGCGGTGGCGGCTTGCACGTGTGCGGGCGTGTGCCCAGGCAGCATGGCATGGCCGGTTTCGGAAGCGTTGGCGGTGGAAGGGACGGCAAGCGACGGCGAGCAGACCGCTGGCGCCGATGGCGCGGCGGGCGCAACGGACGCGGCGGATGCTGCAGGCGTAACGGACACAGCGGGCGCGGCGGGCGCCCAGGAAAGCGGAATCGCTCGCTTGACGGATAGCCTGACGGGCGGCGACAGTGGCGGCACAGCCAGCGGCACGGCAAGCAGCGGCGATGCCCTGGCGGACGGCGGCCCGTACGATTCCCTGACCTTGGACGAGCTGAAAAAGCTCGTGGAACAACTGGAAGCCCAACGCGATTCGGCGCAGGCCCTGCGCGACGACTGCGAACGGCGCATCGCCGAGAACCAGCAGCACCTGACCGACGTGGAACAGCGCCTTCCGCAAGCAGAGGGCTTGGCCGGACGAGCCGTGGTGGAACGCTACAAGATTCAGCAACATCAAGGCAGCCTGCTGGAAGCCGTGGTAAGCGCGACGGACTTCAACTCGTTTCTTGCAGGGCTGGAATACATCGAGGCGGCATCGCGCGTAAGCGTGGACCACGTGCTGGCACTGCGCGAGGAACGCGCCACCTGCCAGAACCTGGCCGAACAGCTAGCCGTCGAAAAGGAAAACGCCCAAGCCTCGCTGGAAGGCGTGTCGGACGAGCTGCAAGCCGCCACGGCGGCCCGCGATGAAGCGCAGCGCAAGGCCGACCTGGTGGCCAATGCGCATCTCGCGCCCGATGGCGCGAGCTGGAACGGCGGCAAAGACGCGTTCGTGGCGGAATGGGGCAAGCGCATCGACCGCTTCCTGTCGGGTTCGCCGATGTCCGGCCAGGGCAAGGCCTTTGCCGAAGCAGCCTGGAAGAACCACATCGACCCGCGCTTCTCGCCGGCTATCTCCACCATCGAAAGCGGCAACGGGCGCGCCTGCATCCGTCCGCACAACGCCTGGGGCTGGGGTGCGGCCGAGCCGAACCCCGCTGGCCTGGCAAGCTCGTGGTCGTCGTGGGGCGAGGCCATCAACGCCCATGTCCGCGGCCTTGCACGCGGCTACGGATATACGGTAAGCCCCGAAGGCGCCCGGAAGTACTGCCCGCCCAATTGGGAGCTGTGGTACGCCACCGTCGTTTCCGAAATGAACCGCATATAGGGAAAGCGCCTTCCCGAACAAGCGCCGGCGAACCGTGTTCGCGCACTGCTCCGGGAGCATTCCCGCAAACCGCGCATTTCATGCAATCTGATGCA
>DMNP01000240.1 GCA_003452695.1 Eggerthellaceae bacterium | reverse complement strand
TGGCTTCGGCTTTGCTTTAGCATTCAACAGGATTTGTGCCTGCAGAATCGCCCTCACCCCTCTCCCCGCCCCCGCCGCTGGCAGGGCCGTGGGCAGTAACAATTCGATCACATCCCCCTGCCCGGCCATCCCGGCTGCCGAGAACGAACTGCTCTGCAGCGCCTCTCCGCTCCGCCGCTGGTTCAGCCGCTAAAAAATAGCGGATGAATATCTGATGATATACTTCGACATTACGAGTTGCTATCGGGGCCGCGCGAGAGCGAACAGCAGCACCGCATGAAATGCTTTGCTACGAGGGGCCTCTCGGTTGCCGCGCGCTTCGGCCTAACCATACCGGCTAATCGCTGCTGGTTTTCATTGCTAGGAGGTAGAACTGAATGAAGGAGAATCGAGTTTCGATTTTCAGCCGGGCGAAATACCACTTCCACAATCTGCTCGTCAGGGGCACATTTGCGCGCATCATCGCGTTCACCATCGTCACGCTGGGGATCAGCCTTATTTTGGCCTTCATCTTGTCGCTCGTGCCGGGTCCCGACGGCGACTTGCTGGAATCTATTTGGAACGCGTTGCTCTGCGCTCTAGACGGGGGAACGATAGCCAGTATAGAGGCGAACGACGCGCAGAGGATCGTGCTGCTCATCATCACGATTTTCGGCATCGTGTTCACCAGCGTGCTGGTCGGCATCATCACCACGGGCATAGAAGAGCGACTGGAGCAAATCGCCCACGAGGGAAGCAAGGTCCTCGAGCGTCGTTCGCACGTGCTGGTTCTCGGCTGCACGCCGATGACCGCCGAAATCTTGCGGAGTCTTGCCCAGGCCAACGAACGCGGTCGCCACGTAGAGCCTATCGTGGTTCTCGAAGAGGTTCGCGACATCGTGGAAGTTGGCAAGGAGCTCGATTTCAAGTTAAAGGCGTTCGAAAAGACCAATGCCATCTACCGCCAGGGATGTCCCTATAGAGAAGACGACCTGGTCCTGTGCTCCATCGAGAATGCGCGCGCGATTCTCGTTACCGCTCAGCGCGACGACGATGCCCTGAAGACGCTTCTCGTGTGCACCGACCTGCTGAAGCGGCTCGGACACGAGATTCCGGTGTTCGTGGTGTGCGAAAAGGAGGATTCGTTTGCATTGCTGCAGGGCGAGCTTGACGAACATATTCACCTTATCAGCCCCGATCGCATGTTTGCGAATGCCGTGGATGCGATGAGCGGCGAACGACCTTCAACGCAAACCTGCATCGCCGGAGATGCCGTATCGGTATCGGACGATACGAGCCGCTTGCTGATAGCGGCCAACAACCGTCTGGAACGCGAACGGTCCGATGACCTTGCCATCCATTCTCTGCTAGAGTTGCGTCCCCTCTACGAAAAGCGCCAAGCGGGGCAAAACCCCCTGGAAATCGTCTGCATGCTGTATTTCGAGAAGAACGTCGACCCTGCAAAACGCGCTGGTGCCGACGAAACCGTTCTTGTGGGCCGCCTTCTGGCAGACAAGATCGGCAATCTTATCGAACGGGCCTAGTTAATTGCAACATTCCCGGTGGGTGCACAGAGCACGCAAGCGGCAGCAGGCGCGCGGAGATATTCGCTTATGTTCAACGTGGCGGGCTTCGTCGTACTCCGCGCCTTGGTTTCGCAAGAGGATTGCGGCATATATGCCTGATGTGAACAGCGCTTTTCGCACCGCTTGAGCGAAGGCGTTGCATAGAGGCTCTGCCTCACGCGCCTGCGCCACCCTGTTCGACTTCAGCAATCTCTTGCTGCGAAGTGCCTTTCAGGGAATACGTGTCGAAAGCGGGCGTGGCAGGCAGCTGTATCTCGATACAGTCTATCCGGTGCATGACGGCGTGGCCGCAGACCAAGGACAGGTCGAAAACGTGCCCTCCGCGCGTCCGGTCGTTCGAGAGGAAATGCACATGCCAGCCAGGTGCGTTGATGCCGTCCATGTAATCCGGATAGTACACGCACACGAGCGTGCCCTCCAGCTGCTCGAAGACGAATTCGCGTTGCGTCGTGGCAAGCATGTCTTTCAGGGTGACGTGCTCTGCCCGATAGGCCGATTCCGAACGCGCCGACACGCTGTCGAACACGCCGATGAGCGTTACGATGTGCATGCTGTTCAGGGCGAATGATTCGTCGACCTTGCAGGTGAGCTCGTGTTTCAGGGCATCGATGCCGGCCGTCTTTCCCAGCTCGAACGCGCTTCCGCCTTGCACCGATGCGGCGGAAGCAAACGGAACCCCGACATCTGGCGCGGCCCGCGAGACGGTTCCATCCTGTCGAGCGCGGTAGCACACGCCGTCGAGCAGGATCATCTCGCCGTCTACGCCCTCGAAAGTGCCCAGCCCGACACTGCCCCGGCTCTCCAGTTCTTGCACCGTTATAACGCCGCGCGTATAGCCCGCCACGAGGGCATGCAGTGTCGAAACTTGAAACATCTTGTTGCACATGCCGCACCCCTTGTCTCCCGAAGCGATTCAAGCCGCCGCTTTCCCGCCATGCGCGTATTGCACCCGCTGCGTTCCCGAATGAAACACTCGTACCTGGTATCGGCGTTTCACTTGCTATGAAGCGACATGCTAAGGCCGTCGCATAAGGACGGCCCCCTGTTCGAGCGTCCCTCTATCTGATTCTCCTGTGCCTTACCGCGCGGTACAGCAGGTAGATTGCGCTGATCAGGGCCGTTGCAACGTAGGTCAGGGCGCATGCGCGCAAGACCGCCCCTGCGCCCGACTTCTCCTCTTCCGCAACTCCAATCTCGGTCAGGTAATCCAATGCGCGGCGGGAAGCGTTGAATTCCACCGGCAAGGTTATGGCGTGGAAGACGACGGAAACAGCATAGAATATGAGGGCCAAATCGACCAAACCCGCCACGTTGAGCAGGACGCCGATCAGCAATATGATGAACCATGACCCCTGGGTAAACTGGACGACGGGCACCAGTGCGCTGCGAATCTTCATGGGGAAATAGCCTTGGGCAAACTGGCAAGCATGCCCGACCTCGTGGCAAGCCGTCGCTATCGCCGTGACGGTAGACGAGCCGTATACGTGAGGGTCGAGCACGATGAGGTTTTTTCGGGGATTGAAATGGTTTTGGTTCCTGC
>DMNP01000048.1:784-2867 GCA_003452695.1 Eggerthellaceae bacterium | reverse complement strand
TACTTGAATAATCGAATAACGGGACGTGTGCCCAGAATGACAAATCACCCCAAAGCAGTTTGGGGTAGAATGGTCTGCGTCATTTTTCGCGCTGCCATCGAAGGAGGCACCACATGGACGCGAGCGAACTGCGCTACCTGAAACTGCTTTCCCGTTCGTTCCCGACAGCCGCCAAGGCGTCAACCGAAATCGTGAACCTGAACGCCATCTTGAACTTGCCCATGGGCACCGAGGTCTTCGCGTCGGACATCCACGGCGAATACGAGGCGTTTACGCACATCCTGCGCAACGGTTCGGGGACCGTGAAGCTGAAGATCGACGACGCCTTCGGCGATTTCCTCAGCCCTTCCGAAAAGCAGTCGCTCGCAACGCTCATCTATTATCCGCGCGAGAAGATGGAGCTCGAGCTGGCGAAGGCGCCCGACGAGAAGACGTGGTATGCGACGACGCTTCTGCGGCTGACCACGGTGGGCAAGCAGGCGGCGGGCAAGTACACGCGCTCGAAGGTGCGCAAGGCCATGCCCGAGGAATACGCCTATATCATCGAAGAGCTTATGACCGAAAGCAACCTGGCGGTCGACAAGAAGCCCTATTACGATGCCATCATCGACGCCATCGTGCGCACGGGCTGCGCGCCCGACGTTATCGACGGCATGTGCATGATGATAAAGCGTCTGTCGCTGGACCACCTTCACCTGGTCGGCGACATTTACGACCGCGGTCCGGCTCCGCACCTTATCATGGACACCCTCATGCGCTTCCACTCGCTCGACATCCAGTGGGGAAACCACGACATCGTGTGGATGGGCGCCTCGCTCGGGCAGCGCGGGTGCATTGCGCACGTGGTGCGCAACTGCGCACGCTACGGCAACCTGTCGGTTTTGGAGGACGCCTACGGCATCAACATCCTGCCTTTGGCCTCGTTCGCGCTCGACGCCTATCGCGACGACCCCTGCGTGGCCTTCGGGTTGAAGGGAAATCCCCAGCTTAGCCCCCAAGACCTGGAGATGAACATAAAGATTCAGAAAGCCATGGCCATCATCCAGTTCAAGGTGGAGGGCGCGCTCATAAAGGAGAACCCGAGCTTTGGCCTGCAAGATCGCAACCTGCTGCACAAGGTGGACTTCGACCGCGGCACGGTCGTCGTGGACGGCGCGGAATACGAGCTGGTGGACAAGCTGTTCCCGACCGTCGACCCGGCCGACCCCTATCGCCTGACGCCCGAAGAGGAAGAGGTGATGCAGCGCCTGGAGCAGGCGTTCACGGGCTCCGAGAAGCTCCAGCGCCATATGCGGTTCTTCCTGGAAGTCGGCAGCCTGTACAAGATTTCGAACGGCACGCTGCTCTTCCACGCCTGCGCGCCGCTGAACGACGACGGCTCGCTGAAGGAAGTGGACGTTTACGGCACGAAGTACAAGGGCCGTGAGCTGTACGACGTGTTGGAGCGCTACGTGCGCGCGGGATTTTTCGCGGTTGATCCCGAGCTGCGTCGACGCGGACGCGACCTGATGTGGTGGCTGTGGCTCGGCGAGGGCTCTCCGCTGTTCGCGAAGAGCAAGATGGCCACCTTCGAGCTGTACCTCATTGCCGACAAGGCGGCGCGCAAGGAAGTGAAGAACCCGTTCTACACGCTGCTCGACGACGAGCGCGTGGTGGCGGGCATTTTCGAGGACTTCGGCATGGATCCGGACTGCTCGCGCATCGTGTGCGGGCACGTTCCCGTGAAGGTGAAGGACGGCGAAGACCCCGTGAAGTGCGGCGGCAAGGTGCTGACGATAGATGGCGGTTTCTCGCGCGCCTACCAGCCCACCACGGGCATCGCGGGCTTCACGCTCATCGCCAATTCGTACGGTTTCATCCTGGCTGCCCAAGAGCCGCTCGAGTCGGTCCAGGCGGCCGTGGAACATGAGCTGGACATCAATTCGACGCAGCGCGTGGTCGAACGGGTCGGGGCGCGCACGCTCGTGGCCAACACCGACACGGGCGCCGAGCTGCGCGAGCAGATAGCCGACCTGGAGCGCTTGCTGGAAGCGTATCGCCAGGGGCTGCTTCCCGAAGGTCAGTAACGGCGCGTCGCGCGGGG
>DMNP01000048.1:0-728 GCA_003452695.1 Eggerthellaceae bacterium | reverse complement strand
CTTCGCGCAGATGGCGGCCCCGCGCCCTTCTCATTATCGCAAATCGTCGCAGTACTCGCGTTTGAACAGGCGCTTGCTGCTTTCCGGGAACAGATGGTGGTACAACGCGGTGAAGTAGCTGTCGGTCATCGACGATATGTAGTCCACGATAATCTGGTTCGGTTCCTCGCGCAGGTATTCGTCTTGGTCGAGCGTGTGGGACTTGGCGCATATCTGCGCCACGTGGTGCTTGAAGACCGGCGAGTTCTCGTCTCCGGCCATCAGCTGCTCGTACAGCTGCTCGTACATCTCGCCGAACATCTCCTCCACGATGTTCTCGACGGGCGAGACCGTGCCCTCCATGAAATAGATGAGCTCGTAGTTCTGGCGCTTCGCAAGGACCAGGTCGTCGAAAGCGTCCTCGCTCATGGCGATATGGTCCTGGCGGTAGCTGTTGTTCACTATGTCCACGGTCATGTTGTTGATGATGCGCGCGTTGTCGCGCCCGATGACGCGCGATTCGAATCCGTCGAGCGATTCGATGATGCCCACGTCGATGGCGTCGAGCCGGTCCTTGCCGATGTAGGCGATCATGTCGGCCACGCGCACGACGCACCCTTCCAGCGTGGAGGGCCGCAGCTGCTTTATCTGGCGCGCATCGGCAGTGCAACGTTCCACGGCGCGGTCCAGGTCCTCGAAGCTGCGCGTGTCTCCCAGGCGGAGAACCTGCTGGGCGAATTCGCCGTTGT
>DMNP01000315.1:1292-2841 GCA_003452695.1 Eggerthellaceae bacterium | reverse complement strand
AAGCGACGAGGACGACCCCGACCACGAGGGCGGCAAGAGCAACGACCCGGCGACGTCGGGCGAGAAGGGCGATCCCGGCAACGGCACGAGCGGCGGCACGAACCCCTATCAGGGCGGCAAGCGCAACGAGGGTGTGGGCACCGACCGCAAGCGCGGGAAGCAAGTGGCGATGACGCCGCTCGACTCGGCAATGGTCGAGGTGGGTTTCGAAGACGGCACCAACGACGAGATGGACACGACCGGCGCGCAGTACGGAACGCAGGCCACAGAAGGATCCGACGGCCAGGTGGAGCGATCGGGCGAGATGCTGCTGCGCGAGATGATGGAGAACTCGCAGGCCGATAAGCGCATGATCGTGCCCGCCGCCGAAATCGATGGCATGTACTGGGTGGCCACCGGGTCTGCACTTGGGCTGATGCTCGTGCTGGGCGCCGGCGCGGCTTTCAGGCGCTACCGCCGCGACGACCGCGACGGCGAGTTGCTCGGAGCGCAAGCGAGCTAGGCGAACGCGAAGGAAACGGAGGAGGCATGGAACGGATTTGCAACAAGGTGCTGAGCATCGTGATGAGCGGGCTTATCGCCGTCATGGCGTTTCCGGCGGCGGCCTGGGCGCAGGTTTGGGAGGGGGCCTCGCATGTGGCGCTGCGCGCCGGCGCCCTTGCCGTGCAGGATGCGGGTTACGACATCGGTTGGTACACGGACGATCCGGAAAGCGACGAATTCGCCATCGAGACGCCTGCTCAGCTGCGCGGGCTGTCTCAGCTGGTGAACGGCACGGCCGAAGACGCCGACGGCGCGATTTCGGCCGTCTCCTTCGAGGGCAAGACCATCGTCCAGGAGGGCGCCATTAGCCTTTCCGCCGGCGCCTTCACGCCCATTGGGTCGCTCGAGCATCCCTTCGCGGGAACCTACGACGGCCAGGACAGGGCTATTTCGAGCCTGCGCATCGACGCTTTCAGCAGCTATGTGGGCCTGTTCGGGTTCGTGTCGGCAAGCGGCGCTCTGCGCAACATTCGGCTGGAGAACGGCGTGCTGGCGAACGGCGATGCGGCGGGCATCGTCATCGATACCGACACCGACTACGTGGGCTGCGCGGGGTCGCTCGTCGGGCAATGCGATGGCACCGTGAGCGGCTGCTCGTCAGGCGTGGCCGTCGCCGTAACGAGCAACGCGCTCGCCACGGTCGAGCAGCCCTACGTCGTGCAACGTGTCGGCGGCCTGGTGGGCTTCGCGCGTGGCGACATTGCAGGCTGCTCGTACGTGGGGTCGCTGAACGTGCAGGTCTATTCGGACACAGTCGACGCCGACGCCTCGAGCGAGTCGCTGCGCGTGGCCGACAGCTTCGGCGGCATCGTCGGGCGCTTCGGCGACCCGGACCTTCATGGCACCCTTGCCGATTCGTGGAACGAGGGCGAGGTCGTTGTGCAGGTGCATGGCGCGGGTGCGGTCGACCGCTTCGGGACGATGACCTATGCAAACGCGTTCTTCGTCGGCGGCATCGCCGGCTACAGCAACGGCAGCGTGCTGCGCTGCCATAACGGCGCCTACA
>DMNP01000315.1:0-1219 GCA_003452695.1 Eggerthellaceae bacterium | reverse complement strand
ACGGGGCGCGTGTTCACCGGCGTCTACGCGTCCGGCGATTCCGGCGCGCTGCAGGGCAACCGCGGCGCCGACCAGACCGGCGGCATCGTGGGCGGCTTGCGCAGCGTGAGCGATAGGCCCGACAAGTACAACGACGGCGACCCGGACGACCCGATGCTGGTGGCGGACTGCTACAACGAGGCGCAGGTGACGGGCCTCGTGGCTGTTGGCGGCATTGTGGGCGAGACCGGCGTGTACTGCACGATAGCGCGTTGCTACAACGGCACGATTACCGACCTGTCGGACTGGAAGCGCAACCAGGAGGCCGGCAAGGTGGTCTCAGCTCGCTGGAACAAGCCCATGACCGGCGGCATCGTCGGCGAGCTGCGCTCGGGCAACGTTGCCTACTGCGCGAATTACGCCGAGGTGCGCAACATTCAGACCTGCTATTACACGGCGGGCATCGCGGGCTGCATATTCGTATCCGACGACTACCCCAACGTGACCGGCGAGATATACGCGTGCTTCAATTCCGGCGGCATCTATACGGTGAACACGACCGAGGGCGTAGAGTTCCGCGAGGCCGGCATCTGCGGCCAGAACGAGGGCTACGTGCACGACTGCATTACCATGAAGGGCGCGGTTCCCTTCCACGGCGACTCGCCCATCGGCGCGAACGACTGGGGGGCGACTTCCAACCTGTACGTGAAGTCGTTCGAGGAGCTGACAAGCTCGCAGGGCGCAGCGCTGCTCAACGCCATCGCGGCCCAGCAAAACGACTGGTCGAGTTACTGGTTCATCAACGGCGTGGGCTATCCGGTGCTGAACACCTGGGTGCCCGACGCCCAGCGCATCGAGCTTACGGCGGATATCGTCGCGTCGGTCTCGCAGATCGAGCCTGCACCCTGGATGGGCGAAGGCGCTTGTCCTGTTCCCATGCTGAAAGTCGTGCTGACCGATGGCACCGAGCTGGTGCAGAACGCCGACTTCCTGGCCGTCGCGCAGGCGGGCGCGTGGGAGATGTCGGGCGGAGGCGCGTACAGCGCGGGCATCATGGGGCTCGGGCGCTACAAGGGCGCGGTTGTCGACTGCGCCCGCTACGACATCGGCGCGTGCGACCTGTCGCTTGCCGCGGTGCAGGCCACGCCCATGAAATACAACTTCGGGCGCGTCGTGTTCCCCACGGAGGTAACGGCCACCATCGGCGGGTCGCCCATCAGCGAATCGGCGCTCGACTTCG
>DMNP01000193.1 GCA_003452695.1 Eggerthellaceae bacterium | reverse complement strand
GACGACGACAACTGCTTCGGCAAGATGGTCATGGGCATGATAGAGAAGCCGCCGCTGGCCGCGAGCGGGCAAGCCGGCAAGGACTTCGGCGTGTTCCGTACCCAGGCGGCTAACGCGCGCCTGTACCACAGCATTACGACGCTTACGCCCGGAGCGGTGAATTTCGTCGTGTTCTGTCCTTTGCATATGTGCGAATTCGAGCCCGACCTGGTCCTCTTCGTTGCCGACATCCCGCAGGCAGACGTGCTCATGCGCGCGACGAGCTACATATCGGGCGACCTGTGGCAGTCCACGGCGTCGTGCGTGCTATCGTGCGCGTGGCTGTTCGGGCACCCCTACGTAAGTGGGAAGGTGAACTACACCATCTCGGGCCTGGGCCATGGCATGCGCCGGCGCAAGGTCTACCCAAGCGGCCGCATGCTCATATCGGTCCCGTTCGCCAAGCTCTCCGAGGTAATCGAGGCACTCGGTCAGATGGATTGGGAGCTCATCGCCATGAAGGAAGACGACGAAAGCCGCGCCGAGCTGCGCGATCGCATGGACCGCTGGCAGGAGGTGAGCCCCGATTTCGTGTTGAAGGAATAGCTGCCGCGTCCTGGGCGTCGGACGCAAGCGCCCAGGACGCTCGTTCGCCCTCGTCACCGTAGTCGCTGAATCCGCGAGATCCTCAATGCATTCGAAAGCTGCATCGTTCACGGCTGCTTGCTGTTCCGCGAAATCTGCGCAAGCAATCAAGTGTACGGCCATAATTCGCGAGCAGGGTAAACGCGCATTTTGGTCAGCAATTTGAGTGAAACGTGCATGCTATTTGCCGCACGGTTGTATTTTTCGACGCTGAGGGGGCGTATGTGACTGCCGAGACAAACGGATCCCCGAATGCGATGCCGTGGTTCACCTGCATGACGGAAGGTACGGCCTAGTGGAGGTGAAGCTGGGCGGCGACAAGCTTGTTGATGAGGGAGCGACTAGCCTGCGCTGGCTTCGGGGCGAATTAGACGTCAAGAGTATGCCGGAGCCGTCGTTTTGATGGCGCTTACGGGGGTCGGAGATAAAACACGCCCTCCGACCCCTATGTTTCATCAGGGGAAGCCGCGTGGCTTATGCGTTATAACACCCACGCGGTTTCATGGCGTTCGGCTAGTTAGTCGAACGTGCTTCCTTTACGGCGCGCTCGATTATTGCTTCGTCAGCGCCAAGTTCGCGCATTTTGTTGGCTAGGGCTTCGATTCCCTGCTCGATGCCCTGCTCGATTCCCTGCTCGATTCCCTGCTCGATGCCAGCTTTGCGGCCTTCTTCCAGGCCTTCCGCTATTGCCTCGCGCTTCAGGCGGGCGTAATAATCTTGGCGCGATTGGTATTCGCGTTCGGCGGATACCGCATCGTTAAAGGCGCGTTTGACCTTGGGGTCATCGACTGCAAGCCCATAAAGCTCTGCAAAGTATTCAATGCCGGGGACTTCGTTCATGATTCTTTGCACCTCCCTGTCATCGGCGTAGCCGTAGGTCAGAAGGTACGCCCACGAGAGCAGCTCGTCGGCGAGAACCTCCTCGTTAAGCTGAGTATAGCGCTTGCGCACTTTTTCAAGCTCGACTATGACGAACTGCATGCGGTCGGTCTGGGCGAACGGCCCATCTGGGTCCTTGCCGATATCGCTTTCGCTCGGTGGATTCTCGACATTCCAGGCCATACGGCTGACATGCACGAACTCTTGTTCATCGGGGAATAGGGCGGGGGCATCGAGCAGCGTTATGACCACGACCTGAGGGAGATCTTTATAGGTGGCCCCGCGCGGCATGTTCTCGCATATGAGCTGCGAGGCGTAGAAGAACGAGCGGTTCACGACGTCTTCGGGATAGCCCTGTGCTTCAAGATCGAATACGCGGCCGGCGCTTACGATGAGGATGTCCATGCGAGGCGTCTTGCAATCTACCGAGCCTTCGGTTCCCGTGTGCTCTGCTTCTATGCGGTCGATTTGCTCGATTGTTTCCAGGCCAGCGCTTTTCAGGATTGCGTTTATCAGGCCTTGGGTGAGAGGTTTCGATTCCTCTCTGCCAAATATGCGTGCAAATGCCGTGTTGAACAGGGGTTCTATTCTCCTTTCGTCGCGATTGCCACCGAAGCTGCTGTGTTTGGACGTGCTTGCGCTTGCCTTTGCCATAAAAGGCTCCTTTCGGATTGCGGGCAGCACCAGCTAGACCTTTGGGTCTTTCGATTCTGCCCTATGCGGATGTTGTGGCTGTCCCCGACGGTGCCGGGTTAGAGGACTTTGGAGCAAGATGCCGCGTTTTACGCGAGACCCCAGCCGTATTCTATGGTGTAAGTTTATCACAAAAAAGAACATGTGTACGATTATAATTGTTGAAAAATTTCTCGGAAACCTCGAAAACCTTGGCTGCTCGCCTTGCCTCTCTGTGATGTGGGCAATGGATGAAGGTGCCTTCCAGAAGTTTCGGGAAGCCGCACGAGCCCGTGCAAACAAAACGCGCTGAAGTGTAGACAATATGCAAAAGCCCAGGAGCGGGATAGATCGTCTGGATGAAGTGTGGTGCTGTGCTCACCGTTTAGTTCGAGGTGTTGCGATACAGCATTTTGGGCTTTCGAGCGCGAGCGCCCCAGCGCTTGTATAGATGGAGAGCACCGATACAGGGTCAACACGCCGTTCAAGCGTTCCAGGAGCGTTCCACCATTTGGCTGGCTAGTGCAAAAAGCACAAGCCGAATGGGATGAACTGGCGTTTCAAATGGTACAATAAATTGATTTATATCCTATGGGGAATTTCGCGCTTTTTCAGCGGAAAAACTCTGGGATGACCAGCGATTTTGCTGGATGGCAGTCGAACGGCAGCCGCACCCGAGTGCTTGCCGTCAGGAACAGGCTGCCGATAGCGTGGGACAAGGTGCATGAGAACGGTAGGAGCGATCATGGGCACTGAACATACGAACATGGTGAATGCAAGCGTTGGCCAAATGGAAAACGCTACGGTCTGCATGCAGGCCGAATGGGAAAGGGGCGAGCGTCTGGGTGCAACAGCGCGTACGTGCTCGGCAAGTGTACGCGAACGGAGCTGCGCATCCCCACAAGAGATTAGGGACATTCCACTGTCGTTCGTGGAGGGCCGCGCCTTGCGCGCGGGTGCGACATATCACGTTGCGAACGACGGCATGCCCGGCGGCGCTGAAGCCGTCGCCGTCGCGACACATCGTTCGCGCGCACTCTCCGTGTTCGTGGCAATCGTCATGGCGCTCCTGCTCGCGATGGGCGCGATGGCCGTCGCACCCCAGCAGGCGCATGCGGCCATTGCCAGCGGCGGCATGTACCAGAACCTGTACTGGGAGATCAGCGACACCGGCGTGCTCACCATACGACCCACCAGCGCCGGCAACGGATATGGACGCATTGCCGACAACCGCTACACCCCGGAAGACCCAGCTTCTCAAAGCACTGATCCAAAAGACAAAATCAACAGCTGGCCTTGGAAAGATCATCGCGACGCAATCACAGAGGTCAAAGTTCAGGGAACGGTCGGCTCCAGCCCCAGCGTCGACCTTACGTGGATGTTTGCCAACATGCCCAATGTGACCAAAATCGACATTTCGGGCTTCAACTTCGCAACGGACGCAAGCGGCAATGTGGTCCCAAATCGTCACACCATCCGCAGGCTGGACGACATGTTCTCCGGCTGCACCAGCCTCAAGGAGATCGTAGGCCTGGAGACTTTGGCGCACAGTTCCGTAACCTGCACCAACAGGATGTTCAAGGACTGCACATCTCTGACGACGGCGAACTTCAACGCTCTCGATATGTCCAATGTGCAAAAAGCAATCGGCATGTTCCAGAACTGCTCGAGCCTGACCGAGCTGGACCTGAGCAACTGGACCAACAGCGGCAAGATGCAGCAGATGCAAGACCTCGCCGCAGGCTGCACCAGCCTGAAGAAGTTCGTGCTCAACAACCCCGGTTTCCAGACCAGGGTGGTAAACACCGCGGTAAACGCGAGCAACTACCCCGTGACCAACGCCTCCGGCGCTCAGACGCAGCGCATGTTCGGTAGTTCGGCCTCGCAGTACAACAATGCTTGCTCCGCACTGGAGGAAATCGATATCTCGGGCATTACCATCAGCACCTGGAAGGACCCGAACGGTGGCGACGGCAACCAGGAAACCTTCGTACGCTCTATCCGCGACCTGGAAAATCTGCGGATCCTCAACATGAACGACATCAAGCTCCCGGGTCTCAAGGCAGGCGTCTTGGGCGGCGAACTCGTCTATCACAAAGAAAAACTGGAAGAGTTCTACTTCGGTGGTGACATCGACATCGACGATGCCATCAACGACCCCACACACGATCCCGCCTACGACAGCGGCCTGGAAGAGATCGTGGACAAGCTCATCGAGAACTGCAATTCCCTAAGGGTGGTCGACCTCTCCGGTTGGGACACCTCCAAGCTCAGTGAGCAGGGCGACGTAAACGGCGAAGGCAAAATGGAGTACACCACCTTCGGCTTTAGGGACCTTCCGGCCCTCGAGAAGCTGATCGCCGAGGGCGACTCCAGAATCTGGATGCACTATCAGGAACCGGAGAGCAGCGACAGCACCATTTCCGACTACGACATCAGCGACGACGTGACGCCGGATGAGCTGAACAAGCTCTACATCGACTGGGATTTCAATTTCAACACCGCTACCGACGATGCGGGCAACGAGTATGTCGACCTCGACAGCAACGAGAACGATGCCAAGACCCTGCGTGCCGTCATCGGCGGCGAAGGCGGCCAGGGCAATCTTGCTCCGGGTACCTATGTGCGCACTGCTCCGGAGCCCGTAAAGCCCTGGGTGGACGAAAATGGCGACAGCAGGATTCCCAAGACTTATTACTTGGTCAACAATTTTGATTATTCCGCCCCGACGCTCTATTACAAGCAGGGCGACGGCGCTTACACCGAAGTTGAACAAGCGGGCGATTACGGCGATTACCACATCGAGAAAGATGGAACATACGGCGGCTACCGCATCTTCTCCAGGCTGTTCCCGATCAGCGAGAGCGCTAACGGTGGGAAGACCTGGGACGATATCCAGACCGCCGGCGGCAAGCTGGACGACAACGTCAAACTGAAGATCGTCTATCCGCGTGCTGCTACCGACGTGAACGGCAAGCTCCACGACGTGGTTATCGACATCGACAGCGTCACCTTTAAGGACATGGACCTCATCCCCACCATCAGGAAGGACAATGCGGGCAATTACATCTACAAGGTAGATTCCTATGGTGTGAACCCCTGGGGAACCGGGGAGCAGACGAACGCGGAGGGCGAAAGGTACACCTTCACCCGCACCGACCAGAAGCGTCTTGTCGGCACGAATCCGACCACCGGGCAATTCGACGGCACCCAGACCTACACGCGCGAGCTTATAGGCGCGCTGGACGGCCGCCTGGATTTCTGGAACCAGATCTACACCACTTTTGACGGGTCGAGGGCCACAGACTCCGGCGCGAAGAAGCTCAGCAAAGGCTCGGGCACCTACATCGATTACAGCATCACCGTAGACGACGCGCTGCCCGACACCTCCGTCCTCTACTGGGTGGGCGACCTGGACGTTGCCCACAGCCAGGAATGGAATATGGACTTGTCGGACATGAACAAAGACACGATGAAGAGCGACATCTACGGCCCTGGCGCCGAGGGCATCGTGCTGCGTTCGGGCAACGACCTCTCCACGCTCACCCTTGCCAACAACACGGGTCTTAAGCGCTACCAGTACGACGACTCGGATTACAGCCAGAGCACACCCTCCGAAAGCGGTAACTACATCGTGGGTTCGGCCACCGACCCGGACACCAGCTGGTCGCGTTTCTACCTGCGCGCAGACTCGCAGGGCTCCGACTACACCTGGACAAGCGGCATTTCCTGCAAAACCACCATCCTGCGGAATTCGCCCCTCGAGCACGATATGCTGCCGCAGGTCTACGTAATCCCCGAGGCCGCCAAGACCGTCAACGGCACCACGCCGGCGGGCGAGTACAGGAGCTCCTTCACCTTCAACATCGAACGGGCCGAAGAAATTGGGCATGTGCCCTACACGTACATCTACATGAACGAAGACAACGGCGAGAACCCCACTGCAATACCCGCCACCGTGGATCTGCCAAACGCCGTCCCGGCCGACTACTTCCACACCGTGAACAACGACACGAGCGTGATTCCCCTGCCCGTGCAGAGCTACTCTGCGCCGGGCAGCATGTACGAGCAAGACAAGTACGACCATCCCTACAACGAGCATCTCGCCAAGGCCTACATCTATCGCATCACGGAGGTCATCCCGAACAACTCCGAAAGCGAAGTGATGGAATACAACAAGGAGAAGGCGATCCATTACCTGCAGGTAATCGTCTCCGACCCGAAGACCGACCTCGAGATGCACAAGGGCAGCCGGGTTGACGTGCTCACCGGCACCTACTACTACACGGACGAGTACCCGCTGCCGCGCAAATACGACGATATCAACTGGGACGAAACGCCGAAGACCATTTGGTCCCAGGACGCCGTTTTGGCCGGCACCGACATCGACACGGGCGAAGTCCTCGGAAGCGCCGCCTATCCGCTCGATCCGACCATCGAGTATCAGCGCACGACGCCGGAAGGCTATCTGTGCTACAGGAACAAATTCGGAGGCTTTTACAACTATTGCTATCAGGACCACTATGGACAGTGGTGGAATGCTCTTGGCGAGAAGGTTGATGCATCTTACGTGAACCAGAACGACCCCATCATGCTGTCTTCGAGTAGCCTTGGGGGCAAGAAGGTGTACACGGATGCCAGCGGCAATTCGTACTACTACGACGGGCAGGCAGCCTTCCGCTACGTGAACGAATCGGTCTTCCGCGTTGCCTACACGCCGATGGGCAAGCAGGGAGCCGGCAACAACCCGGTGTTCACCGATGCAACGGGTAAGGAGTTCTACCGCGCCGGAGGCGAGTACGCGAGCGCTTCGGGCGGCCAAGTTATGAACGTTGCAGGCTACGAGCAGACCCCAACGCGCGTCGAGTACGATGCTGATGGCGATGGCAAGCCCGAAACCTACACCGTGAAGGTGGATGCGAACGGCACGAGGTACGTGAAAGTGCCGCTGTATGAAAGCGGTACGGATACGGGCAAGTCCCTCTACCTGAACCCCGACACCCTCGACTCTACCCAGCCCCTGCAGGTGGCCGATGACGACACGGTGTTCCCGACGGCCGACGACCAAGTTGCCGCCCAGAAGCGGCGGGCAAAGGTCGGCGATGCGGAATACGACGTGCAGATCGACGTCCATGGCAAGGCATATGTCTTGGCCGTCGGCAAGTACTACGCGGTGACCCTCAAAGACGATGGCACGGCGGAGGTGGGCGACGAGCGTCCCGTGGAAGACGCGAGCTTCAACCCGGATACGTCCGACCGCTTCGCGTACAAGGGCAAGACGGTTGAGTACAACGGCACCACCTACACCGTAAAGACCGACGCCCTCGGCACGGAATACTTCGAGGTGCCCGGCGCTGCGGGTGCCGCTTCGACGTACCGCTCGCCCGACGGCGAGAAGAAGCAGCTCAATCCGGGCAGCGGACAGGTGTCCCCGTCCAGCACGGACAAGGATGTGGAAGACCCCTTCGATCGATCCTATGTAGGCAAGATCGGGTCGACTGAGTATCCGTGCCCCAGCGGCGACCCTGCACTGGATGGCCTGAACATCTACCGCGACACCACGGGCGTGCTCTATTACGTCGTTGCCGGCAATGCCTACAAGTACGACCCGAACAGCGGCAACAGGATGCCCTATAACCCGAACGGCAAGGCCTTCGTGGTAAACGGGCACACCATTTACGAAACACAGAGCGGGAACAAGGTAAGGTACTACCGAGATGGCGAAAACTGCTACTCCGTCCTGGGCACGATACTTACTCCGGGCACGAACTTCAGCCCCGCACCTGGCGACCCCGTTGTCACCGGTGGTTACGACATCCGCCAGGGCGAGGACGGCAAGCTGTTCTACAAGGGTGAAGGCACCTACAGGCCAGATGGCACCTACGAGCCTGTCTACTACGAGCTCACGAGGAACACAGACGGCACCTACAACACCGTTGGCGAGTACACCGTGCCCGACGCGAATCTCGACACCAGCGAGGCCATCAACGTCGGCTCCTTCGAGAACACGGCGAAGATCTCCGAAATCGAGATCAAGAAGGAGACCGAGGACGGCAAGGCGGGCACCTTCACTTTCGGCATCTCCTTCGACAGCAATTTCGAGCCCACCAACTTCGTGTTCGACCCCGTCACGCCGCTGAAAGCGAGTGGTGAAGGAGGGACTACGCCCACCCAGTTCGTGAAGCAGGCGGATGGCTCCTACCGTTTCACGCTTGTCGAAGGCCAGAAGGTCACCATCAAGAACGTGCCCTTCCAAACCACCTATACCGTTACCGAGCCAGTCGAGGCCAACGGCTGGGAGCTTGTTTCCGTGGATGGCGATACGAGCTCTGTCGTCGCATCGAATACGATTTCCGAAGAGCGCTATCCGGGCGGCGACACCTCGGCTGCACAGAATCCGGAGTGGAACTACAGCCACACCTTCACCAATCGCTTCACCGAGCTTATCGTGAACAAGGTGCGCCTGAGTGTCGACAAGAACGACGAGTTCAACTTCTCCGGCATAGCCACCATCACCAGCTACCGGCCCAACAGCGAGATTACCTATGGCTACATGCAGGGAGACGAGCGGGTGTTTAAGAAGACCGCAACCGACGCCGATGGCCATGCGACCATCTCGCTCGATGAGTTCACGCTGAAAGGCGCCGATGCCGAGCCCGAAGGATCAGATGACATCGTGCTCGTGCTGCCGCGCGGCGCAAGCGTGGTTCTTTCCGAGACGCCCACCGATGCCTTCACCACCAGCTGGCAAGTGGAAGGCGAGAGCGTGAAGCCGGTTAATTCCAAGGGCGAGACCGACTCCATCGTGATGGACGAGGACAAGAAACATGTAACGTTCTACAACACGAGCCTGATGGGCACGGCAGGCATCGACCTTACGAAGTACTTGGATGGTCGTGCCTACAAGGAAGGTGACGAATTCACCTTCATGCTGACGGCCGAGGACGGCACGCCCATGCCCGTGAAGTTCAATGCGGAGACCAAGGCCTTCGAGCCTGAGGCCACCACGGTAGATGCGGATACTACGACTGCCGTTGGCACGGTCAGCGCCGATGCAGGCTTCAAGACCTTCAAGTACACGATGGCCGACTTGGATGCAGTCGAGGTCACCTATAGCACTGCCACCGAGGCGCAGAAACATGCAGCGATGTCGTGGAGTGACTACGATGAGAAGGACGTCGTGAAGACGCCCGAGAAGTGGACGTATAACGGCACCGAATACGCCACCGAGGCCGAGGCCAAGGCGGCTGTGGATGCGGCAACGCCTGCGGGAGAGACGCCCGATTATAGCCAGATCGTGCACACCGACGTCACCTACGAGGTAGACAAGGCTGAGAGCTGGTCGTACGGCGACGTGGAATACGCCACCCAGGCCGAGGCCACCGCTGCTGCCGAGGCTGACGGTGCGAACGCAGCTGACGTCGTCCACAACCCGGTGACGTACAAGAAAGAGAAGGTGCCCACGAATGACGCTACGGGCACCGTGTACGAGAAGACCTTCACTTACACCATAGAAGAGAATCCGCGCGACAGTGCCTCTGGCGACGGTGCGGTGGTCACCAACGACAGCCGCAGGCCGCAGGTGAAGCTGTACGTTCTGGCAGACCCGAACGCCACCAACAGCAAGGGCGAAGTTACAGGAGCCATATATATTAGTGCAGCCGACGAGAACGGCGAATTCGTTACCGGCGCGTCAGGCACCGATGCAACGCTCACCTACAAGGAAGTTGGCGAGGGCGCGTGGGCTTGGGTGGACAACAATGGCGCCCAGCGCGAGTTCGGCCCCATGGTGAAGGCCCAGCCTGTGTACTTTACCAACGAGTATGCATCTGAGGGCACGTGGACGCCGACGGCAGTAAAGGATTTGGCTAACCGTCCGCTCGAACGCGATCAGTTCAGCTTTATGCTGACGGCGGGCAATGCGCAAGACGACGACAACGTCGTCTCTCCGCTTGCGACAGCTGAAGATGACGAAGCCGGCTTTATGACCGCCACTCTGCAAGATGTTAACGGGGGAGGCAAGACCGGTCCCGTAACTTTCGAAAACATCATCTTCACGAACGAAGATTTGAAGAAAGAAACCACCTATACCGAAGCGGATGCCGCGAAGCTCAAGGCTGTAAACTGGGAGTGGGAGGCCGATGGAAAGACTTACGTATCTGGCCCAATCCCCGATGATGCGCATCTGGCAAGCTCGTTGACCGTTGACGGCGTCTCGATTCCTCTGGCCACCACTTATGCCGAGGCGAGCGATGCCGTCCGCGCAGCAGCGCATGGAGACTCGAAAGACACGCTGTGGACCGACGGCTCGAAGTATTATCTTGCTGCTGCAGTCGACAGCGGCAAGGTCGGCTATTACACCTATACTCCCGTGGCCGAGAAGTGGGCCTATGGCAACCAAGATTACACGAGCGAGTCAGCTGCCAAGGCGGCTGTCGATCGGGAAACTGAAGCGGGAGCAGAACCCGACTATAGCGCGATTGTCTACACGCCCGCTTCGGTCAAGAAGGACTTCACCGAGCTCCCCGGGAGCGCCAAAGGCACGTATTACCTGGACACGCGTACCTTTAATTACACGCTGCAGGAAGTCAAGCCCAATGATGCTTCGGCGGCTTATACGTATGACGAAACCACTCGTGCGGTTGCCGTGACCATTAAGGACAAGGGTGACGGCACCATCGAGATAAGCGAGGTAAAGGTCGACAACAACGAGGTTAACGCAAATGCGTCGTTGACCACGTTTAAGAACGAGTACAAGGCCAAAGGCAATGTAGACATCAAGTTGACCAAGCTGCTGGAAGGTCGCGCGTTCAAAGAAGGCGACGAGTTTACCTTCACGCTGAAGACCGTGACCGAGGGTGCTCCCATGCCCGAAGGCTCAGAGGAGAACACAGAGCAGACCACCGTATACGAGAAGGTGCCAGCCAACCAGGTCGAACGCGCGCTATACGACTTCGAACAGGAAGGCACTGTAACTTACGACCCCGTCATGACCGATGATACCGTCGAAAAGGCCGGCACGCAGGTTCCGAAGTACGTTATCACCTACATCGATTATGTGCAGGAAGCTACCGAAGCCGATGGCGGCGATACCGCTTATCCGGTGCAGGCGACCAACGACGCCAGCCCTGCGCAGCCGTTCTATTACAAGACGAACGAGCGTCCGCTGAAGGCAGGTGAACCTGCTGACAAATATCCGGTTGCCAAAGACGAATACGGCAAGGATAAATACCAGCTTCCGGGCGAGGAAAGTCGCTTCAGCGAAAACGGCCGGGCTGCTGCCGAGGCTGCAGGCTACGAGGAGGTCATGGAAGGCGGCAGCCAGAAAACCATGGAAGAAGGCGGCGTCACTTACTATTACTATTACGTGCCTACGAAGCTGCTCTACGTCGTGGACGATGACGAAGCGACGCTTGCCGACGGCGGCGACTCCGAGCGTCCGGTGCAGAAGCTAAATGCAACCGGCCAGCCGTTGTACTACAAGACGGTTACTGACAACGAAGCCTACGAGGGCAAGTACAACGGCGACAGTACCAAGCAGGTTGTCAGTTCCGATAAGGCGCCACAGGTTCAGAAGAAGGATGCCAGCAACAATCTGATGTACCTGGCGACCAAGTATAACGAAGCGCCGCTCGAAGAGGGCGAAAGCGCTGAGGACTACAAGCCGGTTATGAACGGCGACGTTCAGAAGACGGATGCTTCCGGCAAGCCTTTGTACTACAAGCCTGCAATGGATACCGTCTCCATTACCAAGACGGTGACCATTGGAAGCAAGGATGCCTTCACCGACGCGACAACAGGCACCAAGGACACGGTGTCCTTCGACACGATAACCGTCACGCACGAAGACTTCGTAGATGCAGATGGAAGCTATCTTGGCACGCGTATGCCTGATGGAACCTACGAGCGCACCTTCATCTACGAGATTACCGAGACTAAGCCTGCCGAGGAAGCAAAAGGCGTTACGCCGGATAGCAGCAAGGTGCTCGTGGCCATAACCGTGGCCGAGGACAATGAGGGCAATATCACCGTCGTGGCCGTGAACGGCGTGCGCGACAGCGAAGAGCTGTCGAGCCGCTATCCCGGTTGGGGCTTCACGGTGGACGAGCCAGGTGCTTATCCTAATCCCGTAGCGCACAGCATCGTGGAAGCCGGTACGTTCACTAACGAATACGACGCTGCAGGCGACCTGGACCTGAACGTAAACAAGGTCCTGAAGAACGGCAGCCTCGCGGGCAAGGACTTCACTTTCTTGCTGAAGCAGAAGAAGACGACCCCTGCAACGACCATTGGTGGCGAGCCCACCATAACATGGACGACCATCGATGCTGCTCAGAACAACAAGGCCGACAAGAACGCAACGAGCAACATCGCAACGGCGGCCGTCAAATTCAACACGCTCATCTACAATCTGGCGCAGGTGCGGCTCGATGCCGATGAGGGGCTCTGCGAGCATACCAATGCTGTCGGTGCGCAACCCGAAAGCTGGACGTACACCTACGAGCTGAGCGAGTTCGTGCCGTCGACGATCCTGCGTGCCGAAGGCATGACGTACGACGAAACCAAGTACTACGCCAAGGTCGTGCTGACCGACAAGGGCGATGGCACGCTGGTGTCAACCGTCACGTACTACAAAGACGCGGATTGCAAAGACAAGCTGACCGAAACCGTCCCCGACACGAGCGAGGGCGCTGCAGAAGGCGCAACGGAGACCGTTGATGCAACCAAGGTCACCTTCACGAACACCCTGCCCGAAACCCACGACATCACCGTGCGCAAGACGTGGCTTGCCGACGAGGACGTGATGGAAGACATCACCGTCATGCTCGAGCGCGCCACCATCCGCAAGGTGGTCACCAAGCCGACGGATGAGGCTGGCCAGGAGATTGAGACCACGAACTACCATGTGGTGGATAAGACCGACGCGACGCAGACAGACTCGTTGGTAAAGGTGACAGACGAGCAGAAACCCAGCGCAACGGACTACGTTGTAACATTGCCCGATCTGGACGACTCAACCAAGACCGCACAGTACATCATCCCCAACGCCGAAAAATACTGGGCGGTAGTAAGCGGCACGCGCGATGCTGATACGTTCAAGCGCTCGAACTTCTTGAATACAGAATCGCAAACGGTCGATGAGAAGACTACGCGAAGCCTGGAGCGCGTTTACAAGGATCAACCGGCCTCGAATGCGGCAGGGGATATCTATGTATATCGTGTCTACGAGGACAACTACTCGCTTGCGTACGGCACCACCTACAATCTTGAGGTTCCCGGTGCCAATGCCGGCACGACGGCCTCCACGGCTAATGGTGTGTTCTACGACAAGGGCACCCTGGTCATCGTGAACGACCCCGGCGCCAGGGGCAGTTCAGCACCTGCTGCCGTGAAGCAGTTGATTGGCCGCGAATGGAACGAGGACGAGAAGTTCACCTTCTCGCTCGAGCCCATTGGAAAGGCGCAGTATTACACCTCGACCGATGCAGGCGTACAAGGGGGGATCCCCGAAGGCAAGGTCGTCGGCGACATCAAGGTGATGAAGGACGCTGAAGGCAATCCCCTCAACGAGGTCGATTACGTACGAACTGCGTCTGGTCCCGACAAGAACTTCCCGACCCCGGGCGAGAAGGGAAAGACCACCACCGCTGAGGCTGTCTCGGGCTCCAATCCTGTCGGCGAAGGTGAATACCTTGCCACATTCGGCAACATCAACTTTGAAGTTGCCGATTTAGCCTATGACGAGAACGACAAGCACATGCAGGGCGACTTCTATTACCGCATGTACGAGAACATTCCTGATGATGCGATGTCGGTCGATGAGAATGGCGATCCGATTAAGTACACGAAGGACAACACCACCGAAGTATACTCCAAATCCACGGACGGAAGTGGCGGCCAGGTTAAATATGGCATCGCCAAGGACGCCTTCTCGGAAGGTAGATTCCCGGGCCTTGACACACGCGGCTCCGTTTACTGGATGATTCCCAAGGGCGAGACCGGCTACAACGGCATCATCTACGACGGCACCATCCACAACGTGCACGTGCGCGTGCGCGAGAACCGCACCGAGGACTTGCAGATCGGCGTCATCTACGACGAGACAGACGTGGCCAACCCCAACTCCGGCACGCGCTTCACGCCCGTGTTCGCCAACCACTACGTGGCGACGGGCGAGGCGGCGCCGACGCTGGAGAAGCGCATCATGGGCCGCGATTGGCAAGAGGGCGACAAGTTCGACTTCATGATGAACGCCATCGGCGGCGCACCGTTCAACGATGCGAAACCTAACGAGTTTGCGGACAAGTCAACGCCGACGTCCGAAAAGTACGTAACCCCCGAAGGCACCGAGTACAACTCTGCCGACGCTGTACTCGATGCGGGCCTGTCGTATCACACGACCGAGGGTGCGCATGTGAAGCGACTTACAGTGGGTGAAACGGATAAGGACACGCGCGCTGCGCTTAACATGGCGTTCCCTGCGCTGAAGTTTGAGCTCGACGACCTGCATCTGGTGACGACTGAGAATAGCGGCATGTACTACACGGCCGAAGAGGGCGCCCAGCCCGTGGCCGTTCCCGCCGGCATGAAGTATGGCAAGTTCATGTACGCGGTCGAAGAGGTTGCTGTCCATACGAGTAATAATGACTTGGGCCGCGATGCCGATGCCGAGTACGTGCAGGTAACCGTCATCGACAAGGGCGACGGCACGTTGGATATGCAAACGGCCATATTCGAGGACCGCTACGGCAAGAATCCGCGCTTCGTGCCCGATCACGAGACGGGCGAGGCATCGACCACGCCTGCTGCGAGCGTTACGTTCGTGAACCAGCTGCAGCGCAATATAAAGGTGACGAAGACCTGGATCGGCCCCGCGCTGTCCGACGTGCGCCTTAAGCTCGAGTACAACACCGAGGATCCGAAAGACGCGACCAAGTGGCACGATGCCTCCGACGGCGTCGAATGGCTTGCCGGCGTGGATGCGTCGCACACCATCGCCCGCGAGGCGACGGGCAAGGCGCTTACCGTCACGTTCGAGAACGTGCCCGGCTTCGCCAACATCGAGGGCGAGGGTGGAACACCCGACGACTACGACCTGAACGACTCCTGGGTGTACTACCGCGTGGTCGAGGTCGAAGCCGAAGACGGCATCTTCGACACGTACTACGACACGGAATACAACGCGGCCAAAACGTACGGCAACGCTGACAAGACGCCCAAGTACACCGAAGCGGAAGATGCCGATACGTTTGAGAACACTTTCGCGGTTATCAACAACAGCGAGAAAGCCTCCGGCACGGCGCAGGTGCGCGTGCGCAAGGAGCTCTCGGGCCGCGATTGGAAGACGAAGAGCGACGACAATCCCGACTCGTTCGACGAGACGTACACCTTCATCATGGAGCCCTACGGCGAGGGCGCGCTCTACACCTACACCGAGCTGCTCGAGGCGGCCAAGGCGAAGGAGAAGCAAGAAAATCCGAGGATCTCAGATGAGGATCTTGCCAAGGTTGAGCTTTCCGCCGAGGATAAGGCCAAGGTGGGCACGCTCAAGCTCGACGATGACGACAAGCCCATCTACAACAAGGAAAACGGCGCCAACGTAACCACGCACTCCAAGCTGCCGGGTGGCGCAACCGATAAGGCCACGGCCACGACGACCACATCCGGCACGGGTGCCACGCGCCGCGCTGACTTCACGGACATCACCTACACGGCAGGAGACCTGAATGCCGACGCCAACTACACCGGCGAGTTCTTCTACAAGGTGTACGAGGACATCCCGGCAGACGCCATCGCGCTTACGGCGGTGCCTGTCGACGCGCAGGGCGATCCGACCGAAACCGTGCCTGCCGAGGATCAGTGGTATGTCGGCACCACGCTGTACAAGAAAGTGAAGAGCGGCAACAGCTACGTAACCTACGGCACGCCGGAGTCCGGCCCGAACACCACCTATACCTACTGGGTGGACTTGAAAACCACGGGCAAGAAGGGCATCACCTACACGTCCACCCCGCAGATCGTGCACGTACGTGCGGTGTTTAACGCCTCCACGGGCAAGGTGGACACCACGGTGAAATACGGTACGGTCGACGGCAAGGTTGCCGAGGAAGTGCTCGTGCCCTCCACGTTCGTCAACACGTATGGTGCAAACGGCAGCTACATGTTCTACACGATAAAGCGCATCGTGGGCCGCGAGTTCAAGGAGAGCGATAAGTTCCAGTTCAAGCTGACGCCTATCGCCAATGCGGCTATGAACCCCTCCGATCAGAAGCTTGTCGGCGGCGCTTGGCTCACGCCGGTGCTCACGCCTACCAATGCGACCATGACTGACGAATATGTTCCGGAAACTGCGATGTCCGATGCGCAGGCCAAGTCGCATCAGATCGGCGACGATAAGCGACGCTATGCCGCGCTTGCAGGGCAAGGCAACTTCTGGCTGTTCGAGCTGCGCACCGTAGGCCAGACGCGTTTCGTCTACGAACTGACGGAGCTCGAGAGGACAAGCCCGAAGACGGGCGAGGGCTACACGGCCGGCGATCTGCACTACAACACGACGCCTGTGTACCTGCGTATCCTGATAAGCGACGGCGGCGACGGCGAGCTTATCACCGAGGGCGCGTTCTTCTCCGACGTTGCCTGCACGAAGGAGATAAAGGACCCGCTGACCGGCGAAGTGCCCACGGTGCCTGTAAACAAGTACGGCATCTATGACGACACCTCCCAAACCACGGTTCCCGCTGCGCAGTTCAGCAACTCCACGACGCTCGACATCGACGTGCAAAAGGTGTGGATCGGCATGCCGGTCGAGGACGTGGAAGTCGAGCTGCAGCGTGCGCTCATCCCGGTCGATGCATACGGGCGCACCTCGAGCAACCTGACGGATGATATTGTCGACGAGCTTATCGAAGCGGGCGGATGGACGAACGCCGCGGGCAGGACATACCCGATCAAATGGCTCGACACGCCGTACACGCATACCATTAAGCGTGGCGAGTTCGTGGACGAAAACGGCCAACCGAAGAACAACGCGCATCCGACGGAGACGGGCGCAACCGATCCCTACGAGGGCAAGGTTGCCTCCACCTTTACCGCTACCGGCATCGCGGGCTTCAACAAGGATCTGCGCCAGTACGAGGCGGGTGACGACACGATCTATCGCATCGTATACCGGCTGATCGAGCGCGACACCTCGAGCGCCTACACGCGCAGCTACAAGAGCATCCAGCCCGATGGCACGGAGAAGGCCGACGACCAGGTGTTCATCGATTCCGGCACCCTGGTGGTCGAAAACACGACGAAGGCCACGAACAAGGCCTACGTCGCTGCCGTGAAGCAGCTGATGAACCGCGACTGGGAGGCCAAGGACGCGTTCACGTTCAAACTGGACCCGCTCGGCAAGGCGAAGTACGATGCCGAGGGCGATCTCGTCGAAGACACTGACAACAAGACCGGTGTCGCGCTGGCCACCACCACGAAGGATGGCGAGACCGTCGTAGACACGAAGATCCCCATGCCCGCAGGAGGCGTTACGGTTAAGGTGGACGGTAAAGACGTTTCGGTTGACAAGGATGAAGCTAAAGCTACATCCACGACGGCCCGCGTGGCCGACGGCGAGCGCCTGGCGCGCTTCGGCGAGATCACGTACAATGCCGACGATCTGGTATACAACGGAGCTTCAGGGCACTTGCACGGCGACTTCTACTACGCGATGACCGAGGAGCTGCCCGCCATCGTCGCCGAAGGTGAAAACGCGAGCTATCCGGTGGCCTATACCTATAGTTACGTCGAGGGTGAAGGCGATAGCGCCACGACCAAAACCAAAACCGTCGCGATAACAGACAAGAAACTGCCAACGCTCGATGAGGGGCAGACTCTCGTCTCCGTTAAGTGGAACGATGGCATCACTTACGACATGACCGAATACATCGTGCAGGTGCACGTCGAGGAAAACCGCACGGGCCAGTTGCTGGTCAACGTCATCTACAGCGGCGACAGCACCGATAGCGAAACCGCCGGCACCAACTTCACGCCGGTCTACACGAACTACTACCATTCCACGGCAGAGCTGCAACTGCCAGTAGACAAGATCATCGACGGCGCCATCCGCACGTGGCGCGAAGACGACAGCTTCAAGTTCCAGCTGCGCTCCATCAGCGAGGCACCGATGCCGGCCAACGCGGACGCTAACAAAGTCGCATCGCTGACGTTCGGCAACAGCGGCGATGGAGTAACTTCGCCTGCCACAAACATACGCCAAGCCAAGTTCGGTGCAATCACCTACACAGAAGACCAGCTCTTCGCCACAGATGCGAATGGCAAACGTTTCGGCACGTTCTACTACGTCATAACCGAGGTCATCCCCGACGACGCCACGAACGCCGATGGCAAGACCTATGGCACGCGCGAAACCACCAGCGCTGTGGGCCCGTGGGTGAAGAACAACCTTACCTACACGGAATCGTCCGTGTACGTGATGGTCTACGTCGAGGAGACGGATGCGAGCTCCGGTACGCTTACGGCCACGCCGTACTACTACACCGAGCTGTTGCGCCTACCCATGGGCAAAACCGGCGCCGACACCCACATGACTGACGAGCTGAAGGCTGCCGCATTCACCAACGTGGGCGCCATCAGCGCACGGGTGACCAAGACCTGGCAGGGCGATCCTGTAGCCGACGTCACAGTGGACTTGCAGAAGGCCATACTAACGAATGAGATGAAACGTGAGGATGGCGGCATCGCGCCCGAGGGCACGACTACGACTGCGTTCACGGTCGGCACCGCAACCTACGATGTGCCCGAGACCGCCTGGTCCAAAGTCGACGACGTAACCTTCGCGCGCAGCGAGTTCTCGGCGAGTTCGCCCAGCGTGACCAAGGAGATAGTCAACCTGGGCAGCTATCACGAGAGCGGCAGCCCCGTTGTCTACCGCATCGTGGAGAACGACCTGCCTGCGGGCGTCACGCCCACCTACGGCAAGCAGACGTTCAACCCGCATGCTGGTTCGGGGGCAGGCGAATACACGATCGATGACGGCAACTTTATCGCTACGCCCATGACGGTGACCAACAAGTACGCGGCGACTGCCAAGGCGCAGGTGAACGTGGTGAAGCAGCTGCTCGGCCGCGAGTGGAACGGCCAGGACAGCTACAACTTCACGCTGACGGCCCGCGGCGGCGCGACGTATTACACCGATGACGACGTACCGGCAGGCAAGCAGGTCGGTGACTTCAAGGAAATCGACACGAGGAAGGCCATCCCGCTTCCGGGCGGCGCACCGGGCACTTCCACGACGGCGGCACAGCCTGCCGTGAAGACGCGCGAAAACCAGGATGAGACAACCTACGTCGTTGCCGAAAACGAGCGTTTGGCCACGTTCGCCGACATCGAGTACAAGCAGACCGACCTGCAGTACAACCCGACGACCGGCTTCATGCAGGGCGACTTCTTCTACACGCTGACCGAGGTCATTCCGAATGAGGCTAAGGCTACGATCAAGATCAATTCGGTCGACAAAGAGGTGACCTATGCCAACGCGGCGAGCGAAGGCGCAACGGCCGAGCAGATTAAGGATGCCAAGTGGGAGCACAACGGCGTTACCTACGACACCTCATCGCATAGGGTGCACGTTCGCGTGACCGATACGCTCACGGGCGAAATAAACGTGTCGGTGGGCTACGACGAGACCACGGTGGGCGATGCCTCCACGGGCACGCAGTTCACGCCCGTGTTCATCAACCGTTACACGGCCGACGGTGTGGACAAGATCGCCATCAAGAAGACGATGAAGGAGCGCGCGATTACGGCCAACACCTTCACGTTCAACCTCGAGCCGCTGGCCGGCGCCCCCGCACCTGAGGGTATGACGGGCAACCATGCGGAGATCACGCTTGGAGAGAGCGACTCCAATGTGGCCACGGCGGAGTTTGCCGACATCACGTTCGACAAGACCGGCACGTTCCTCTACGAGGTGTACGAGAAGCTGCCGAGCGGCGTGGGTGCAGACGGCCTGGATACGGCGAACAACGTCCTTTATGACACGCGCCATCTGTTCGCCCAGGTAACGGTAACCGAGAAAGAAACGCCCGACGGCTCGTTCAAGGTGGACGTGAAGTACTACACGAACTCGCTTTGCACGGAAGAGTACCTGATAACCGAGGACGCCGACGGCAACTCCTCGACGCCCGAGACGCCGGTTAAGCAAGCGCCGTTCACGAACCGTGAGCTGCGCGACCTGGCCGTTACGAAGGCCTGGGTGGGCGATCCGGTGGCCGATGTCGAGATTACGCTCGAGCAGTCCACCGACGGCACCACCTGGACGGCAGTCGATACGGCGACCATCGCTAAGACGGCCAAGGACGATGCCCTTACGGCGAAGTTCGACGATATGCCGGCCTACGATGCAAACGGCACCGAGATCAAGTACCGCGCGACCGAGGCTGTGCCGACAGGTGCCGACTTCACGACCGATGCGCCTGAGGGCACGGGCAAGCCGCTGCCTGCCATGAGCACTACCACCGATCGCGACAAGGTTACGGTGACCAACACCAACACGAGCAAGATAACCTTCAACGGCACCAAGGTGTGGGTCGACTACAACAACGCCTACGACACGCGCCCGAAGAAGGACGGCGAAACCGAGGCGTCGAACGAGGCCCTCACGCTTACGCTGCATCGCAGCTACGGCAGCACGACCGACGAGGTTGTAAACGGCGCAACGCCCACCTGGGCTGGCAATGTGTTCACCTATGCCGACCTGCCGGCCTTCATCGACGGCAAGGCCGTTACCTACTGGGTAACCGAGACGCGGGTGGCACGCTACGACGCACCTGCCTACGCGAATGCTGCGGGCACGAGTCCAACCCGCTGCGATAACGGCGGCACGATAACCAATACGCTCACACAGCAAAAGATTAGCATTGAGGCCACCAAGGTGTGGATCCATGGCGATAACCCGCAGACCGATTGGCCGAGCAGCGCTAAGATAGACCTGAAGGCCAATGGCACCACGACGCAGTCCATCACGGTCGACGGCACGCCGGATACGGGCGGCGCCGGCGAGACCGCTGCCTGGACGGCCACGTTCGCCAACCTGGACAAGTACGATGCCGATCGCGCCGAGATTACCTACACGATAGGCGAGGACACCGTCCCGAGCGGCTACACCTGCGCCGTTACGGGCAATGTAACGGACGGCTTCACGGTGACGAACACCTACAACCCGCATGAGCTCGATGACGTGCTCAAGGTGCACAAGACTATTACTGGCGAAAATGATTGGATTACGGCAGCAGCTGCAGATACCGTAGACGAAGAGGGCCATACGGTTCTGGGCGACGCGGCGGCCAAGCAAGGCAAGTGGCCGACCGACTCGACATTCGTATTCGATCTGCTTCCGGTTTCCAATACGGCTGGCGTCACGACGCCTATGCCCCAGGGCACCGTAACCGAAGGCGAAACGTACAAACGTGCCGAAATCGATGATAAGGACGATCCGTTTGCGAGCTTCGGCAAGATCGTCTACAGCAAAGCTGGCACTTACATCTATCGTGTACGCGAGATTACGCCCGCTGCTTCAGCCGTTGATCGTATCAAGGGCATGACGTACGATACCCAGGCGTATACCGTAACCGTTACCGTGGCGGATGATCTGACTATCTCGACTCAGGTTATAGACCGCGAAGGCAATCCGGTTACGGCAGATCCAACGACTGGTGTGTACGATCTGGTGTTCAACAACTCCTACAATCCCGACCAGATCAACTACATCATGGAAGCGGAGAAGTCTTACGTAGATGTCTCCGATTCGACGGTAGGGGCTGGCGATGTGAAGGGGTACTTCACGTTTACGATGCGGCCCATTGGCGCTAATGCTGCAACGGCGCCTATGCCGACCGACTATTACACGAACGAGTCCAGGACGGGCTTGCAAGGGTCTGGCGCGAATCGCGTGTACTTTGCAACGAACAACGGTAACCGTGTCTTGTTCGAGGCCGACCGCGACCATGCCTTAACGTTCACCAAGGACATGGATGGCAACACCTATAGCTACGAACTTGCCGAAGTCATACCCGACACGGCGTTGTACGTAGAGGACGGCATCTGGTACAACGAGGCCGATCAGGTGTTCTACGACGGCGTCATCCATACCCGCAACCTTACGGTTACCTATGCGGGCGGCGTGGTCAACGTAACCCCGAGCGTCCAGCATGACGACTGGTATCTCGATCCCGAGCGCGGCACCGTGTATGGTGATGTGAAGAATACGCAACGCAGCGAAACCGAAACATGGAAGAAGTGGGAACCGACGCCAGAGCAGGCAAGTCAGTATCCGCGCCATCACAACAACGTGCCGCAGTTCATCAACTCTAGGGATGCGGTCCAAGATGTCGTTGCTACCAAGGTGTGGGACGATGCGAACAACCAGGACGGTGTGCGGCCGGCGACAGGTGTTACGCTGCAGATCGCACGTAATGACGGCGCAACCGTAGTCGATGCCATCGGTAAACCGGTGACCACCACCATCACGCTCGACGGCACGGTAGACGAGAACGGCGAGGCCGAGGCCTGGAAGGCCACGTGGGCGATGCTTCCGCAATACAAGCGTACCGACAACGCGCAGGGCACTCCGCAGTTCCAGAAGATCGGCTACACCGTTACCGAGACCACGATGCCCGAGGGCTACACGGTTGCCATAACCGGCAGCGATACGGAAGGCTTCACCGTTACCAACACGCATGCGCCGGCAGTCCGCGACGTGGTGGTTGCGAAGGTTTGGGACGATGGCAATAACGTTGACAACGTGCGCCCGGCAAGCGTCACGTTCCACCTGGATCAGGTCCAGGGCAACACGACCGTCGCCGACTTCAAGGCTGAGCAGACGGCAACGGCCAGCAGCAGCTGGAAGGCCGAATGGCGCGGCCTGCCCGCCAAGAAGGGCGGCACCGATGTAACCTACAGCCTGCGCGAGGATGCGATTTCGGGCTACAAGGCCGGCGGCTTCGTGAAGGGTGCGACCACCCTGCGCGGCACCATCACGTGGGATTCCGGCGTAACGCCGCCCGAAGGGGTGGTGCTCAATCTGGTCAACGGTACGCAGACGGGTTCCTATACGGTGAAGGCTGCCGACAACTGGACGCACGAGTTCACGCTGCCTCCGGATGCGAATCCCGCCGACTACACGATTACGGCATCGGCTCTTACAGGCGGCACGCTCACCGTGGCACAGGTTGATAACTTCACCATTGCCAACAAGCATGAGACCGCGAAGACCAGCGTGACGGCCACGAAGGTGTGGGACGACGCCGACAAC
>DMNP01000359.1 GCA_003452695.1 Eggerthellaceae bacterium | reverse complement strand
CGTTCATCGGCGTGCGGATTTCGTGACTCATGTTCGAAAGGAAGACGGTCTTTGCCTTGTTGGCGTCCTCGGCCACTGCAAGTGCATCGCCGAGCGCCTGGCTTCGAGCCATATCCTCGCGCGTTTCCTCGTCCACATCCACCAGGCCGATTCCCACGGCGTGGATGATGTGGTCGGTGCGGTCCTCGGCATGTCGAACGCCTGCCATGCGCAGCATCTCATAGGATTCCACACCGTTTCTGCGGGTCAGGTAGCGGAAGGTTATAACCGGTTGCTGCTCCAGCTTGGCGCGTATGGAAGCGGGCTCTATGAAGTCCAGGAAATCGTCGCGGTAGTTCTCGTCCACGTGCTTCTGCGCGTATTCCTGGAAGGTGCTGCGGTAGGCGAAGTGCTCGCCTTCGGCTATGGTGCCCTGGCCATGCACGTCGGCCTGATAGCAGATGCCTTCGTCGGTGTCCAGGTCGATGTAGTACACGCTGCGGTAGTCCGATGCAAGCGCGGTTATCATCTTGTCCTGCTGCGCGCGGTGCTTCTCCTGTTCCAGCAGCTGCTCTTGCAGGGCAAGCCGCCGCTCCATCTCTTCCTGCTTCACACGGCTCTCGGCTTCAAACGTTTCCTTTTCCAGCGTCAGCCGTGCGCTGCGGCGCACTTGGAAGACCAGGAAAACGGCCACCGCGACGAGCGCCAGCGCCGTCAGCGCGGTCTGCGCCACTCCGCGCATGAAGATGCCGTTGGAGATGTCGGTTATCTGCTCGGTTATCACGTTCTCGCGGATAAGGTAGGTCAGCATCCAGTCGGTGTTCTGCACCGGGACGTAGTCCAGCGTCTCGTGAATGCCGTTGTAGGTGAACGATGCGACGCCCGACCTGCCATCGTGAAAGTCCGAAACCATGGTTTCGAGCGAATACCCTTCGTCGAACTGGGCGTTCTTCATGGCGTCGAGCAGGTTGTCCTCGCTGGCAAGTCCGCCGAGCACCATGTTGGTCAGCGCCACGCCGTCGTCGGTGTATATGTTGCAGAACGTGGTTTCGTTGGCGTCGGATTGCAGCGACAAGCCGTCTATAAGGGTCTGCATGGTCATTTCCGTGAAACAGACCACGAGGGGCTTGCCCTCGAGCGACACCCCTTCGATTGGCATGGCGATGATCACGTGCTTGTCGTCGGTGTCCAGGTCCTTGATGGATATTTCCGGGCCCGCAATCGATTGCGGGTCGAAGGGGTAGTCGCCTATGTCGTTCTGGGTGCCCGTGGATGTGTATATAAGGCCGGAATCGTCTACGAAGGCGAATTTTTCCAGATGGTATACCGTCTTCATGCGGGCTTGGAACTGTTGCAGGTTCTGCATGCTGCTCAGGTCCTCGTCGGTGAGCAGGCTTACCGCGGTTTGCAGGTTCTCGATGTTTGTGGAAAGGTTCTTGGCCACGACCTGCTCGCGCCTGCCTGCCAGCTCATCCAGATAGAACATGCTTACCGCGTTCACCGCTTCCTCGGTTGCGCGCGTTGCGCTCTGGCCGACCCACCACGTGCCCAGCACGAGCGTTACCAGCACGACGACCGTTCCCAGGATGGCAGCCGATATGGGCCAGCGCGTCTGTTGCTTGTCCTGCATATCCCCTTGCGCCTCCACTGCATTTGCTCGTTGGAAAACCGTTTGGTAGCAACATAGCACGAATGGGGAGCTGGGAAAGCCGCCCGTTGGGACGATGCGGTATGATGCCGTGAAAACAGTTCACTTTGGTGCAGCCCGGACGGCCGGGGAAGAGGGTGTGAGCGATTCTGCAGGCACAGATCCTGATAGCTTCAAAAGCAAAGCCGAAGCCAAGCGAACACCCCCTTCCCCGGCCGTCCGGACGGCCGAGTGCGAAGGACGTGTGAACTGAAACTGCAAACGAGTTGCCGACCAGCGCCGGCAACGTCGTGGGTAACCCTGTTGCGAAAGGCATGCCATGAAATTGCTCATAGCTTCCGATATTCACGGGTCTGCAACGTGGTGCGAGCGCCTGATGGAATGCTTCGCGCGCGAACAGCCAGACCAGCTGGTCCTGCTCGGCGATTTGCTGTACCACGGCCCGCGCAACCCGTTGCCGGAGGGATACGACCCGCCGCAGGTGGCCGAGATGCTGAATGCCCTGGCCGACCGCATTGTGGCCGTGCGAGGCAATTGCGATGCCGAGGTGGACCAGATGGTGCTCTCGTTCCCCTGCCTGGCCGATTACGCGCTCGTGTTGGACGGCGCCACCCGGCTGTACTGCACGCACGGCCATCTGGCGACCCCCGACGATCCGCCTGCGTTGCCCGCGGGCACGATTTTCTTGTCGGGGCACACCCATGTGAAGGCCGACGAGGTGCGCAATGGAGTTCGTTTTGTGAATCCCGGCAGCATAGCGTTGCCCAAGGACGGCACGCACAGCTATGCCTTGTATGATAACGGCAATTTGGAGCTTTGCACGACAAACTGATGGGTTGGGGGCAAGGCGGCCAATCGGCTTCGCTCGCGTGCCCGCCAACTCGCTTCATGCCGCCACGAACGGCGGCAGAATGGGGGAATCATGCAAACGAAAGACGAGTTGCGGGCGCAGATGAAGCAGCTGCGCGCAAGCCTGGGTGCAGCCAAGCGCGATGAAATAGACTCGCATATCGCCGAGAGGTTGGAGGCCTTGCCCGAATTCCAGCAGGCGAGCATGGTGCTGGCGTATCTTTCCATGGGGGAGGAAGTGGATACGCGCCGGATAATCCGCGCCGCCTGGGCTGCGGGAAAGACCGTGGCCATTCCTCGCTGCGTGCCGGGCGAGCGCGCCATGACCTGGCATGTAATCGAGAGCTTCGAAGGGCTGGAGACCAGTTCGTTCGGCATCGACGAGCCGGTCGAAGACGAGGCGACGCGAATCGATCCCGCTGACTGCGCTATCGATGCGCTTGCCATCGTGCCCGCGTTTTCATTCGACGAGCACGGCTTCCGGTTGGGCTACGGAGGCGGATTCTACGATGTGTTCCTGCCAACCTTCCCCGGCACCCCCATCGGTCTGTGCCGCGAGGTTCAATTCAGCACGGAGCCCATCCCCACCGATGCCCACGACATGGCCGTGGCCGCCATCGTAACCGAGATGCGCACCATTAGGCCATAAAGCGCTCTGCAAGGACGAGGCGTCGCCCCGGGAAGCGATGCCTCTGCGGCCGCCCTCCTAGGCGTAGCCCATGGCGTCCACCTGGTCTTCGTCCATGCCGAAGTAGTGTGCGATTTCGTGGACGACCGTCTTGCGCACTTCCTCGATAATCGTTTCGCGGTCGCCTTCGAGCCGTTCGTGCGGCCCTTTGAAGATGGTGATGGTGTCGGGATAGTCGCCGAAGCCATAGCCCCCGTCGCGGTCGGTCAGCGCGAGGCCATCGTACAAGCCGAGCAGATCGCCGTTTTCGGAATACAGCCCGTCGCCTTCGAAGTCCTCTTCCTCCGGCTCGTCGGCGATTATTATCGCGACGTTTTCCAGGTCGTCCAGGAATTCTTCGGGAATCGAATCGATGGCGTCCTGCACGGCAGCTTCGAATTCCTCGTCGGTCATCTGATACACGCCGTCCTCCTTCTTCTTGCCGGACCCGCTGTTGGGCGCCAAACCCATCAGCTGCAATGCTCGTAGCAGAGTTGCATTTCGCTTCATTATAGCCGTCTGATACAAGCGAGCGTGTCGGGGGGACGTTTCCCTTGACACACACCCGGCGCGGTTGTGTGGACGGTGGGGTGGGGTGTGCGAATGTCGTGGATGCAAGATTCATTTGGTATTATCGACCTTCACGGTTGGTTATTCGAGTTTGTACGAGGAGGCGTTCACGGTGAAGCATGTTGCCAAGATAGCGCGAACGTGTGCGCTCGTCGCGTTGTCCTGTTGCATGACATGCGTGCTGAGCTGTTCCGATGCGGATGCCGGCGAGGTGCGCATGGGCACTCCGGCATCGGCGGCGTCCGAAGAGCGCTTCGAAGAC
>DMNP01000194.1:715-4108 GCA_003452695.1 Eggerthellaceae bacterium | reverse complement strand
CTACCAGACTGCTCCACCCCGCACTGTATGTATGCGCCGCTCAACTCGCTAAGCAGCGAATAACAAGTATACGTACGAGTTATCGCCGCAGCAAATGACAAGCGTTCGAGAACATTAATCTTCCACAAACAGCATGCACCGCCAAAAATGCCGAAAACGGGTCGCCAAAAACGCGAAGGGGGAAATGCGTCTTCATGGCTTTCGAGCCCAAGAACGCAGGTCCGCCATCCGGAAAGCGAAGGCCCGCCGACGCAGGCGCCATGCCTTTTTCGCCTCCGTATCTGCACCGGCTAATCGCAGCCCGCGATTGGCGTGGAGAGCAATGCGCCTAGCTCAGCTCGTTTTCGAGAAAGGCTGCGCATCCACGCACGACGTCGTCATAGGTCGCATCGAAATCGCCCGTGTACCAGGGATCGGCCACATCGCCCTCTTCGCCCACATACGACAACAGTTTGCGCACCTTCCCGCAATTCTCAGGACCGAGAATGCGACGCAGATGACGCACGTTCTCTTCGTCCATGCACACGATATGCGTCCAGCCATCCTGCTCTCCCGCCTGAATCTTGCGGGCCCGATGCGCGACGATGGGCACGCCCTCGGCGCGAAGCTTTTCGCGCGCAGGCGGATATATCGGCATGCCGATTTCCTCGTTGGTCGTGGCGGCGGAATCGATGGTGAAGCGCCCGCTCAGCCCTCGTTCGTCCACCATGTGCTGCAACACGCATTGCGCCATGGTCGACCGGCAAATATTCCCATGGCACACGAACAAGATACGAATGCGATCGGCCACCATGTGTCCCCTTTCCGCTTTCGCCAGGACCACTATCTGCCGCAGCAGTCGCGGTACTTCTTGCCGCTGCCGCAGGGGCAGGCCTCGTCGGCACCCACCCTCATAACCGTTCCGTCGTCGTTATAGAACACCTTTCGGCCCGTTACCTGCTCGTACAGCTCCTGCGGCGACCATCCGTTGTTCTCCCACGACGGCATGGCGTTGAAAACGTTGTTCACCAGGAGCCAGAAGGTGCTTCCTTGCGAAAAGCAGTTGTCCAGACCAAGCCCGAGCAGGTAATCGTATATCCCTTGCAAATCGCCCGATTCAATGGCGGACAATACCACGTTTTCCACAATGCGGTCTGCAAACGTGTAATCGTCCTCGTCGTCGGGCACATGGGCATCCAGGTAATCGCGCAGACGCACGACGCTGGGATCGGCCTTCAGGCTGTCGAAGATATCGGCTTCGAGGCATGCGGCCGGAAGCGGCTTCATGGGCAGATTGCTCTGCGATTCCACCATGCTTCGCTTGTATTGTTCCAGCCATTCCAGCTCGCTTGCCAAATCGGCGCGCATATCGCCCAGTATCCTTGCAAGCGTATCGCGGGAAAGCTCGCCCGTATCGCTGTTGCGCATTATTCCCGAATATGCCTGTCGCTGCGTTTGGGTGAATTCACGCACCAGGAAATCGGAACTAAGGGTGTAATGAGTTATGTATTCATGGGGTTCGTATGTCCACAGGTCGTAGCCGGGAAACCCATCCAGCGAATACTCCAGCACATCGAAAAAAGCGCTCTTGTCCAGCGGCTCCTTCGCCAGCGCGCGGTACTGGTCGTAGGCGTCGTCGACCGCCGCAACCCCATGCACGGCGGCACATGCCTCGGCCAAACGCATCGCTTGCTCTTGCTGGTGCCTGAACTTGTCGATATAGTCGAAATCAACTGTGGCAAACGTGGGTTTCAGCTCGTCGGGGATGAGCGCAGTGTATCCGCCCTTCCCGCCAAAGAGATATACATAAGGCTCGATCGGCCAGGTGAAATAGTACTCGGCGATCTGCTCGCGGCTGAAATGCACCTCTTCGCCCCGCGACAGCGTGCGGGCAAGCTGATAGCTCGGGTTCGGAGCCGAAAGCAATGCCGAAGTAAGCGCCATAACGTCTTGCGGAAGCTCCTCGGCAAGCTCGGCAACCATTTCCGCTTTGCGCAAGCGGGACAAGCCGCTGATTCCCAGCTGTCTCGCAAATACCTCAAGACTTCCTTTCGTGCCAAGCATCAGGCAGTCCTCCAGCGCATGCACGGCCTCGCGTTTGTGCACGCGCCGCTCGAATTCCTTGCGATCCGACATAAGACCCTGCGCTTTGTCGCGCAAACGGTCCATAATCCGCTTTTGGCGCTCGTCTTCGGGCAAGCCGGCCAACACGCCCCGGTGCACGCCTTCCGGCAAAGGCGCATCGCCCTGCTGCGACTCGCGCGCCACGTCGTCGAGCAGCGCCTCCAGTTCCTGTTCTCGCCTCTCGGCCAGATACGCTTCGGCGCGCACGGCGAAATCCGCCCCGGTCAGGGCGATGCCCTTGGCGCACCTATTCTCGAATTCATCCTGTATGCGCTGCAGGTCGGATGCCTGGTTGCCAATATCGTAGGCCTGCACGAAACCGTCGTACACGATGGTGTCCTCGAAGGGCAGCAACACTATTTCCACATAGGCGGGAGCCGGACCTATTTCCTGTTCCAGCTCGTTGGTCACGCCACATACCGAAAATACGCCCGCCTCGTTCATCAGCAGGGCTCGTCCTTGTTGATAGCGCACGAGCGTGTAGTAGCCGGGCAGCGCGTTTTTCCAGGAGCGTGCCAGGTCCAGGCATTCGCGCGGCAGGCGGGCAGGATTGTCGCGCACGAAGTCGTCGATTATCTCCACGTTTTCCCACAGCATATTGGCAACAAGAGATATCTTCACGTCGTCGAGCGGAGTCGCCGATTCCAGCGAAAGTCCCTCCACCACGCGAAAACGATCGTTTACGTAATACAGCAGCGGGTCTATTGTGTCGAAAAAGCGGTCGTTTTGATCTGAATTCAAGACCATGCGCTATTCACATCCCAACTTCGTAGTATCGTGCGAGCTTATTATACAATCGCATGCAAGCCAAAACCGAGGGAGACCCCATGCCCATCATCGATGCACATGCTCATATATATCCCGACAAGATAGCCCCACGGGCCGTGCCCGCCATCGGGTCGTTCTACGTCGTGGCCATGCGCGGGGGCGGCGGCACGGCTCAACATCTGTTGTCAACCTATGCGGAATGCGGCATAACGCATGCCATCGTCCATTCCGTGGCCACCACCGCGAAATCCGTGCCGGCCATAAACTCGTTTCTGGCCGAGCAATGCGATCGGCATCCGGAATTCATCGGCTTCGGCACCATGCACCACGACTTCGCCGACATGGAACAGGAAGTGGACCGCGCGCTGGCCCTTGGCCTGCACGGATTCAAACTGCACCCCGATACGCAGCAGGTGAACATGGACGACCCACGCCTCATGAACTTCTACGAGATAATAGCGGGGCGGGTTCCGCTTGTCGTGCATACCGGCGACTACCGCTACGACTACTCGCACCCGCGCC
>DMNP01000194.1:225-653 GCA_003452695.1 Eggerthellaceae bacterium | reverse complement strand
CTCGCGCGCATCCTGAAAACGTTCCCCGACCTTGTCGTGGATGCCGCCCATTTGGGAGGATGGTCCATATACGACGTGGGCTACGACACACTGCACGAAGAGCTGGGCAGCTGCGACAACATATTCGTCGACGCATCCAGCGCCTTCGCCTTCGTCGGACGCCGGCACATGCGCGAACTTGTGCACATGTGGGGCGTCGATCGCGTCATGTTCGGGTCGGACTATCCCATGTGGGAACCCGGAAGCGAGCTGAACGAAATGATGAACTGCGGTTTCACAGACGACGAGCTAGAACGCATCCTCTGGAAGAACGCCGAGAATTTCTCGGGCGTCAGCGTGTCGTAGGATACGGCAGCTCGCCTCGAAAGGCACAACCGAAAGGAGATTTCTCATGAGATTCGTGTCGTGGAACGTGAACGGCTTGCGCG
>DMNP01000194.1:0-181 GCA_003452695.1 Eggerthellaceae bacterium | reverse complement strand
GTGAACGGCTTGCGCGCCGTGCTGAAGAAGGGCTTCGAAGACATCTTCGCCACCTTCGACGCCGACGTGTTCGCCTTGCAGGAAACCAAGCTGCAAGCAGGCCAGGTGGATCTGGACCTGCCGGGATACCACGACTATTGGAGCTATGCCCAGAAGAAGGGCTACTCGGGCACGGCCGTGT
>DMNP01000414.1 GCA_003452695.1 Eggerthellaceae bacterium | reverse complement strand
CGAGCAATTCGGGATCGCACATGATGAGCAAGCCCTCGACCAAGATGACGGGCGCCGGTTCCACATGCCGGGCGCCCTCGGTGCGCGCGTGCGCCGCGAAATCGTAGGAAGGCGCCTCGATGCCCCGGCCGGCTTTCAACGTGCGCAGGTCATCCACGAGAAGCCACGTGTCCAAGGCGTCGGGACTGTCGAAGTCGTAGACGAGCGCCTCCTCGGGCGTCATGTCGGGCAGGTGCTTGTAGTAGTCGTCGTGGGAAAGCGCCACCGCCCGCGACCCGAGCCTGCGGACCAGCCGCTCGGCGAAGACCGTCTTGCCCGACCCGCTTCCACCGGCTATCGCCACAATCAACGATTCGCCCCTCTTGCCCGCATTTTCCATGGCTTCCTTTCGACCTTTCGCGCGATTGGCCAGGCGCCAACCCAACCATCCGGAATTGCAACGTAAGCCCGAGATTGCAATCAGCCGGCCCGGGCCGAATTCTATGCCGCTAATTCCAGATTGATACCCATACCCTTCTTGTTTTTTCATATTACTATAATGGGATGGTCATGGCGTCCGCCCACGGACGGCAAGTGCGGATACATCGAGAACGTGGGCGATTCATGAACCGAAACGGTCTTGGCGCATAGCAGAGCCGCGGTTTCCGCTTCGTGAAACATCCGAACAGGCCATTCGCACTGGACAAGCCCCTTCGAACAACCGAAGGGCGCTCCCCGCAGATATGAGGTACGGCCCCGATGATTGCGTGCAGTGGGCTGAGGACCTTTTCAATGCCCGCAATCGGCCGAGCCGGTTCCCGTTGGAGGCGGGCCAAATAGGGCATTGTTATGCCCCTGCCAAGCGTTTGGGCGATACTGGCCTGCAGATTTGGCAGGTTGAAGAAGCATTCAGCCCCGCCCTTCGAGAACGGGTGGCCTATCAAGGTCCTATTATCCCCTTTCAACAATGAGCGTATGAGCTGGCGATGGGTTTTCGCAGGCCGTAACGTCAACAGGCTTGTGCTTCGAATAGCAAGCGGCATAATTGGGGCCTGTTATGCCCCGCCGCGACCTGCATGCGACGGCTAAGCATCAAAAGGCCGGTTGGCTGGGCCGCACACCCAACGGGTCTACTGGCAAAGGGCATAACAGAGCCCTATTTTGCCCCTCCCCAACCGGTTGGAATAACCAGGGTGCCACACCAGTCGGATGCATTGAACCGTTGGGATGCATCCAGCATATGCGGGGTGCGTCCCCCACGGTTCCAACAATGACGAGCCGGGAAGGAAGGCCTTCCCGGCTCGTTTGCGGCTTGGTGAAGATGATCAATGGGATATGCCCCACAACCCGCAGGCGGCGCGTAGGGCATCCACTTTGTCGCAGCGTTCCCAGGTGAATTCGGGAAGCTCGCGACCGAAATGGCCGTAGTTGCTGGTCAGGCGATAGATGGGACGGCGCAGCTGCAATGCTTCCACGATAGCGGCCGGGCGCAGGTCGAAGACTTCAGACACAGCGCGCTCGATGTCCTGCTCGGGCACGACGCTTGTTCCATGCGTGTCCACGTAGATGGAAAGCGGGCGCGCAACGCCGATGGCGTAGGCCAGCTCTATCTCGCAGCGCTCGGCCAGGCCGGCGGCAACGATGTTCTTGGCCACCCAGCGCGCGGCATACGTTGCCGAACGGTCCACTTTAGTGCAGTCCTTGCCCGAGAACGCACCGCCACCGTGACGGCCCATACCGCCGTAGGTGTCCACGATTATCTTGCGGCCGGTCAGCCCCGTGTCGCCCATCGGGCCGCCCACGACAAAGCGCCCCGTTGGGTTAACGAACACCTCCGCGCCTTCCCAGGAAACGCCTGCGGCATCGAACACCGGCGCTATCACGTGCCTCACGAGGTCGGCCTTTATCTGCGGAACGGCTACGTCGGGCGCATGCTGGGTGGATATCAGCACTTTTTCCACGCCGACGGGCTTGTCGTCCACGTAGCGCACCGAGACTTGGGTCTTGCCGTCGGGCCGCAGATAGGCCAGCGTGCCGTCCTTGCGCACGGCGGTAAGGCGCTCGGACAGGCGATGCGCCAGGTAGATGGGCATGGGCATGAGCGTCTTCGTCTCGTTGCACGCATAGCCGAACATCACGCCCTGATCGCCTGCGCCGATGCGGTCGTAGGCATCGCCATCCGCCGCTTGGCCTTGCTGCACCTCGTAGGATTCGTCCACGCCCATGGCGATGTCGGGCGACTGCGCGTGCATATAGTTGGCAACGGCGCAGCTTTCAGCGTCGAAACCCATGTCGGAGCCGGTGTATCCGATGTCGCGCACCACATCGCGCACGATGGTGTCCACATCCACATAGGCCTGCGTGCGCACCTCGCCCATCACGGTGACGATGCCCGTGGTGGTGAAGGTCTCGATGGCGCAGCGCACATCGTCCACGTTGGCGGCCATGCCGCTGTTCGGCGACACATAACCCTCTTCGGCCAACTTGGCCTCCTTCACCAGAATGGCGTCCAGGATGGCGTCCGACACCTGGTCGCACAGCTTGTCGGGATGGCCCTCCGTCACCGATTCGGAGGTGAACAGATACGACCGCGATTCAGTCATTGCTAGCTCCTGTCTTCATGCGCCGCGCTACCGGCGCGCCGAAAATCGCCTGCCATTATACGCTAATGCGCACTATCGTCTTCGGGCAGGCTCACATAATCCAGAGCCGCCTCCAAATCGCCCATATCCGCGCACGGGGGAAAGTCCACACCTACCCGTTCCAGCTGGTCAAGACGCGTTGCATGCTGCGCGAAGAGCTCTTCCAAATTTCCTGCGCCTACAAAGGTCGGCCACAAATAGAACACGCCCCACGCAACGATGGCCACGAACCCTATTTCGCCCACGAGCAACAGGTCGGATCCGACAGCCATCACGAGCACAACGGAAACAATCAACCACACCACGGCCGCAACGGCAACTGCAATGCGCCGCTTGCGGGCTTCGGCGGCAAACGCCGAAAGCGCTTCGGTTTTAGCTGCTGCCAGCACGTTCCGAGCGGCATCGTAGGGCTTGGCGGTCGAAGCAGGGGCAGGCCGCGCTTCTGCACCCGGCGCGCCGGTGGCACCCGACGCATCGAAAACGGGTTCACGCAACGCATCGCCCATGGCTTACCCCCTCCTAAAACACGTGGCCGTCATCTTCGCCACCGGCGTGCCCAGGTCGTCTGCGACATCCACCGTGTAGAACCCCAAGCTGCGGCCCGACTTGTCGGCCGAGCACGTGGCGATAAGCCTGGTTCCACGCGCGGCCGAGAAGTATTCGATGGTGTTGCTGACCGAAACCGTGGGCGCTTCGCCCATGTTGCATCCGATGGCCAACGCGAAATCGGCCAGCGTGAAGATGGCCCCGCCCATCACGCCGCCCTGCGCGTTGCGATGCCCGTCGGTTATGTCGAACTCGCACACCGCATGGCCCTTGCCAGCCTCCACCACGCGACACCCGCAGGCCTCGGTGGCGAACCGGTCGTTGCCGAACAGTTCGCGCACTTCTTCGATAGGGCAATTCTCGTCGAGCATCGCACCGGTCCTTTCATCGCCAACAACGAATGCAGACGCGAGCCAAGATGTCTGCCAGCCGTTTCGCTCCTATGCCGCGAACACCTTTGCCACCACGGCGTCGATGCGCGCAAGCACGTCGGCGCGGCTCAGAAGCTCGATAGACTCGAACAGCGGCGGTGACACCATGTTGCCGCACACGGCGACGCGCAGCGGCTGCAACAGGTTCTTCAGCTTCATGCCCAACGGCTCGGCCAGGGCGCGGCACTTCTCTTCCAGCACGGCGGCTTCCCACGGATTGGCATCGTCGGCCAGCACTGCACGGCAGGCGGCGATGGCTTCGTCGGCACGCGCGCCGTCCTTCAACAGCACCTTGTTCACGCTCTTCTGG
>DMNP01000169.1 GCA_003452695.1 Eggerthellaceae bacterium | reverse complement strand
GGCGGCGCCATGAGCTCGTTCCAGGCAGTGGCAACCGCGGTCGCAGCGCAGGTGGGCACCGGCAACATCGTGGGCGCCTGCGGCGCCATCCTCATCGGCGGGCCGGGCGCCATCTTCTGGATGTGGATCATCGCGCTGCTCGGCATGGCCACGAACTACGCCGAGGCCACGTTGGCCCAGAAGACGAAGGTCATCGACGAGGACGGGCAGACCCACGGTGGCCCCGTGTACTACATAACCTCGGCTTTCAAGGGCGCGGGCGGCAAGGCGCTGGCCGTGTTCTTCTCCATCGCCGTGATCATCGCGCTCGGGTTCATCGGCCCGATGGTGCAGTCCAATTCCATCGGCGAGACCATGAACCACGCCTTCGGCATACCGACTTGGCTCATAGGCCTGTTCATCGCCGTGTTCGCCGGTTTCATCTTCGTGGGCAACCTGCATCGCCTGGCGTCGGTCACCGAAAAGCTCGTGCCCATCATGGCCGTGCTCTACATCTGCGGATCGCTGGTCGTGCTCATCATGAACGCTGGCAACCTGCCCGAGGCGTTCGCGCTTATCTTCCAGTGCGCTTTCAACCCATCCGCCGGCCTGGGCGGCGCATTCTTCGGCATCTGGGCCGCCGTTACGCAGGGCGCCAAGCGCGGCCTGTTCAGCAACGAGGCCGGCATGGGCTCGACCCCGCACGCACATGCGCTGGCTAACGTGAAGGACCCGCACGACCAGGGCGTCGTGGCCATGATCGGCGTTTTCATCGACACCATCGTCGTGGTCACCATGACCGCGCTCGTGGTGATAAGCGTGCTCTACACCGGCGACGGCCCCTTGGCCACAGCATACGAGAACGCGGGCAAGTACGACACGGTGGCCGAATTCGTGGCCGCCGAGGGCGACGCCATTTCCGCAGATTACACGCTGGATGCGTCGGGCGCCCTCGTGGACGGCGCCGGCGAGCCGGTCCTGACCGACGACGACATGGCCGACCCGGCCGCACTGGCCGGCGCAGTCGGCATATCCAAGACGAACATGGCCCAGATTGCCTTCGGGAAGTTCATGACGACGAACGGCGGAGCCATATTCATCTGCATCTGCCTGCTGTTCTTCGCGTTCTCCACCATCCTGTCGTGGAACCTGTTCGCGAAGCTGAACGTGCAATACCTGTTCAGGAAGCGCAACGCGAAGATACCCGTCATCGTGTTTGCGCTGATCGCAGCCTGCTTCACGTTCCTGGGAACGGTGCTTCAAAACGACATCGTATGGGAGCTGCAGGACATGTTCAACCAGCTTATGGTGCTGCCGAACGCCATCGCGCTGATAGCGCTTTCGGGCTTCGTGGTGAAGTGCTCGCTGGCGCGCGGCAAGAAGACCGAGGAAATCGATGCGATAGAGCTGTAGGGAACCGATTGAAACGATTTGCCCAGGGGCGGCCGCTGTGAAGGCGGCCGCCCTTTTTGCTTCGAGAACCAGTCGGGCCATCTCGCCACCTCGTTCGGGCGACCCGCGCGACGAGGGGGCGTTTCCTAGGCGCGCGGATGCGATTGGCCGTGGACGGCCTTCAGGCGCTCGGGGGAAAGATGGGTGTAGATCTGGGTCGTTGAGAGCGTTGCATGGCCGAGCATCTCCTGCACCGAGCGCAAGTCGGCTTCGCCTGCGAGCAGGTCGGTGGCGAAGGTGTGGCGCATGTCGTGGGGGCTGAGCCGGTCGTCGAGTCCGGCCGCCCGCACCGTGGCTTTGAACATCTTCCTCATGGAATCGGCGCTCATCGGCTTACCGCGGTTGGACACGAAGAACCGGTCGGTCGCAGAACCGTTCAAGAGTTCGGGGCGCGCCTCGTCCAAGTAGCGATGAAGCGCCTGCAAGCACATGCGGTGCAGCGGGATGATGCGCTCCTTGCGCCCCTTGCCAAAGACCTTCACCTGCTGCGCCGCGAAATCGACGTCTTCCAAGCGCAGGCTGGACGCTTCGGAGATGCGGGCACCGCATGCATACAGAAATTCGAGCAGCGCCTGGTCGCGCATGTCGGCGGGCGTCTGCTCGCGCGCCTCGCCCGTTGCATCCACGGCAGCATGCACGCACAACAGGCGCAGCATATCGTCGCGCTGCAGCACGTGCGGCAGGTGCCGCGTCTGCCTGGGGCCTGCAAGGGCGCTTGCAGGGTCGGACTGGATGACGCCCGCGATTATCATCCAGCGGTAGAAGCCGCGCAACGAAGACAGGTGCCGGTTTATGGTCGTGCGCGCATAGCGCGCTGCATCCAGCTCGCCCAGATAGCTGCGCAGCTGGCGATGCTCGGCGTGCAAGGGGTCCACCCCCGCACGGACGCACCAGCGCAAGAAGGCCTCCAGGTCGGTGCGGTACGAGCGCACGGTGTGCTCCGAAGCGCCCTGCTCGATGCGCAGTGAGTCCACGAAATCGTCCAGCAAGTCCGCGCAGGGCAGGGCCTCCTCCCCTTCCGCCCGGCCATGCGGCTGCCGCTGCTGGCCTGCTTGCCCGCGCCCCGCTTTCGCAGCGCGCGTCAGGACACGGCGCCCGGCCATTACCGCCCTCCCAGCAGGCCCAGCTGCTGCAGCTGGCCGCAATAGTCCTGCAGGGCCCGCGCGCCGCGGCGTGCATAGGCGGCATAGCGCTCGCGTTTGTTGCGGACAGGGGGGTCCAGGGGAGCGAACACGCCGAAATTCACGTGCATCGGCTGGTAATCGACGACGCCTGCATCGGTTGCGTGGGCGAGCAGCGCGCCGAAGGCGGTCTCTTCGGGCGGCAGGGGCGCTTGCGCTCCTGCAAGCTGCGCGGCAACCTGCAGCGCAACGTGCAAGCCCGAGCGGATGGCCTCGCAATAGCCCTCGGTTCCTCCGAGCTGGCCGGCTATGTACACGGGGACCGCCAATGCCTGTGCTTGCGGCGTGCGGAGCC
>DMNP01000383.1 GCA_003452695.1 Eggerthellaceae bacterium | reverse complement strand
CCCGACTGCCGGGGGCGTCAACCCGCCTTTGGCGTAGTTCGTGGCCATCGCGCGGGTGAAGACTTTGCCCCTGCGTACGCGCGGGGGAAGCGCCGCATGCACCTGATTAACGTAAGCCACCATATCGTCGACAAACATGAGCTCATCGGGAAGGTCGTCGTAGCTCGGGTATATAAACGTGACGTCGAGCTTCTCGCGCGTCTTTCTGGCCATGGCATTCCCTTCAGTCTTCTTGCAAGCTTCATTATAAGTTGTAGAATATCGGATAATAAATATCCGAAAAAAGGACATGACATGACTGAACGCGACGCTGGCAAGAAGATTCACTTCGGCTACTTCGTGGTGGCCGCGCTCGTGCTGACGAGCTTCATCCCGTTGTCGCTGGGCCTCAGCTGCGCGGGCATCTTCTACCCGCCGTTGTCCGAGGCGCTCGGCGTAGAGAAGGGCGTGCTGAGCTACTACACGTCGGTCCTGTGGGTTGCCGCGCTCGTCGCGTTGCCGATCATGGGCAGGCTCCTGGACGAGAAGGACGCCCGCGCATGCCTGACCGGCGCGGTCGCGGTAATCGCGGCCGCGTTCGTGTGGCTGTCGTTCACGAGCTCGCTCTGGCAGTTCTACGCGGCGGCCGCCGCCATGGGCATCGGAATCGGCATGCTGCTGTTCCTGGCGCCGTCGACGCTCATCAACCGCTGGTTCGCGAAGCGCGCAGGCGTCATGCTCGGCATCTGCATGGCGTTCACGGGCGTGGGCGGCATGGTGTGGTCGACCGTGGGCGGCTTGCTGATCGGGATGATCGGGTGGTCTGCCACGTACCTGGTCTTCGCCGCGTTGTCCGCGCTCACCGCCTTGGCCACGCTGTTCATGATCGCCAGCAGACCGGCCGACAAGGGTCTCGAGCCCGTCGGCTGGGACCCCGTGGCCGGCAAGGAAGTTTCCGACGCGAAGGTGGCGACGGGCATCCCGGCGGCGCAGGCGTTCAAGACGCCCGTGTTCTACCTTATCTTGGCGATGTGCTTCACGCTCAACATAGCCATGCCGGTCTACTTCATGATTCCGAGCTACGCATCGACCCTCGACATCGGCGTCGCGATGCCGCTCCTGGGCGCGACGGCGTCGTCGGTTGCCATGGCGGGTCAGACGGGGTCTAAGCTCGTGCTCGGGGCCGTCGGCGAGAAGCGCCCGCAGGCGAGCACGCTCGCGGCCCTCGGCTGCGGCATAGCCGGGTCGGCGCTGTTCATGGTCGTGTCGGGGTCCGTCCCCGTGTTCTACGTCTCTGCGCTTTTGTTCGGCGTGTACTACGGCATCACCAACGTCATGATGCCGCTGTTCACGCGCGCGAGCTTCGGCGATGCGGAATACGCGCGCATCTACTCGCGTGTTTCCATGATCGCCTCGATCAGCAATGCGACGGGCGCTTTCGTGTGGGGCACCATCGTGAGCGTCGCCGGAAGCTATGCAGCCATGTTCGGTGGGGCGATCCTGCTCATGGCAATTACCTGCGCGATTGTCGTCGCAATTGGACGTGCGCAGCGCGCGTAAGTGCAAAGGGAATCTCCACGAGTCCGTGCATGGAGCCTCTTGGGAAGCCATCTCAGTTCGTCTCTCAAATGCTTCGCATAGGGGAGCCGCGCAGCGAAATCGTCGGCATGCTCGTGGAGCGCTTCGGCGAGCAGAGCCCCGACGTGGGCGTACAGCAGGGCTGCAGGGCGTAAGCTTCGGGCAGACTTACGACCAACGAGGATCGAGACGCGGGCTCATAACCCGGAGGCCGTAGGTTCAAATCCTGCCCCCGCGACCAGAAACAAAAGCCCTGACCTGGTGAAACAGGTCGGGGCTTTAACTTTGCCACCGCCTTGCCACCATCTCTGCCACCATTTTACCACCAAAAACAAATGTTCGTATCAGCATTTTCGGCCGATTTTTCGGGGTTGCTTGCGCTGTGGCGCAAGTGGAAAACCGAAGGTATCGCTCTGGCGCAAGCGTAGCTTGCGGCCTGGCGCAACCTTTGCTTGCGCCGTGGCGCTAGCAACTCGGGGCTTGCTTGCGCCGTGGCGCAACCGAGTTATCTCTTTAATCTCTTCTGCAAAATAACAATCTCCGCGCACCTGGCCCGTCCCCGCGACGCGAGACGTCCACGGGCCGGGTGCGCGGGAGCCGTCCCCGCGACGCCCGAAACGCGCGGAAAGCCGCCAATTTGGCTGGGAAGGCGGCGAAGATGGGCGAAACGGCAGACAGGCATGGAAAGGCTGACCATAATACGAAGCCCCTGGAAGCAGAGAAAGAAGGCGGAGAAATGCGGCGAGAGACGGAAAACCCGGGCAAGGAAGAGGCGGCCGGCGCCGGCCAGGCGGCCGAGGACAAGATCATGACGCTCGTCCAGGCGGCCGAGTACCTTGAAACGTCGTACTCGACGGTCTACCGGCTCGTGACCGACGGCGAGCTCCGCGCGTTCAGGCTCCGCAACTCCTGGCGCACGAGCACCTCCGCATGCCGGGAGTTCGTGAACAAGCGCTTCGAGGAGCAGTCCGTGATATGCCGGTCCGGCGAGACGAAATAGCGGGTGCCCCCGACCCCTTCGCGCGCTACCCCGCGTCGACGTTTTCCACCGTACAGGTCGGCCTCGTGAGGCTGATGGCCGAGGAGAAGGTTGGCCGCAATGGCTGGGCGGTGATGGTGGCGCTCTGCCGCAAGGTGTACGCGGACGGGCGGCTGGGGAGGACGCCGGCGGCGGAGATCGCCGAGGCGTCCGGCCTCACCGCCTACCAGGTGGCACGCGGCATGAAGGAGCTGCGCGACAAGGGGATAATCGCGCCGGTGACGCGCAAGACCGCCCAGGGCTACCGCCACCCCGACCGCTCGAACTACGGCCATGTCACGCAGTACCGTTTCACGAAGAAGGCTTGGGCGCGCATCGAGACGGTTCCCGACGCACCGTCCCGCGATCAGACGGCCTTGAGCGAAATGCTCGCGGCAGAGCGCATGCAGGCCTGCAGCGGAAGCGACCTCGAGGAGGCGCAGCGCGAGTACGACGCCTTGAGGCAACGCAACTCGCGGTTCCGCAGGAAGCATGGCCTTAAAGGGAGAAAGGGCCGTACAAACGGCCAGAGCAGCGCATAGGGCGGGTGATTTGTGACACGGGATTACATTTCCCGGCATGAGGAAGACGAAGCTGACATACGAGATGGTCGACCGGGCCGTGGCGCTGAAGAAGGACGGCCTCTGCGACGCAGGCATCATCAAGGCATTGGGCGTTCACAAGTCCACCTTCTACCGCTGGCTGAAGGAGGGCGAGGAGGCCCGCGCCGGCTCTGCGAAACGCGAATTATGCGACCAACTAAAAAAGGCCGAGGTCGACTACAAGAAGAACCTGCTGGTCACGATCAGGAACGCGTCGATGCGCCCGCAGCACTGGACGGCGGCCGCCTGGCTCTTGGAGCGCAAGTACCCGCTGGAGTTCGGCAAGCC
>DMNP01000024.1 GCA_003452695.1 Eggerthellaceae bacterium | reverse complement strand
GCGACGAGCATGAAGCGCGACGGGAAGCACACCGTGCCGTCTGCCCGCGAAATGCGCACCCGCCCTTCTTCGAGGGGCTGGCGAATTTGCTGCAGGACCGATGGCTTGAATTCCGAAAGCTCGTCGAAGAAGCACACGCCCAGATGCGCGAGCGATATCTCGCCGGGCCGCACGGGTGCGCCGCCGCCTACCAGGCCGGCTGCGGTTGCCGAATGATGGGGAGACCGAAACGGTCGTTCGCCTGCCAGGATAGATGCAATCGATTCGCCCGCAACCGAATGGATGAGCGCAGCCTCGAGCATTTCGTCGGCCGAAAGCGGCGGCAAGATGGAGGGCACACGCGATGCCAACATGGTCTTGCCCGACCCTGGCGGGCCCATCATCAGCAGCCCATGGCTTCCCGCAGCGGCTATCTGCAGGGCCCGTTTGGCCACGTCGTTGCCCGAAACCTCAGAGAAATCTGCGCGCACGGCATCATCCATCGGCGCATGCAGGCGCACGGAGCGAAACTCCGGCTCCCGCAGGCTTGCGATGCTGGCAAGGCCGCGCATGCGCAGGTCCTCGACCGGCACGAGCCCATCGGGCTCGTCGGTGCAGACCAGGGCGAGCCCGAGGTCGCGCGCGCAGAGCGCATAGGCCAGCAGCCCCGACACGCTGCGCACTCCCCCATCGAGCGAAAGCTCGCCCACGAACAGCGCATCCCGCGCGATTTCGGGATCGACCTGTGCGGTTGCGACCAACAGCCCCACCGCTATCGGCAAATCGAAGCCCGACCCCGTCTTGCGCAGCGAGCTGGGCGCCAAGTTCACGAGCACCCGGCTGTCGGGCATCGAGAAACCCGCAACCTTCAGCGCCGCCCGCACGCGTTCGCGCGCCTCCTGCACTGCCGCATCGACCATGCCGACCACGTTGAACGCGACCATGCCGTTGGTAACGGCCACTTCGACGTCCACCGGTATGGCCTCGACACCGCGCAGCACCGCGCTGCGCACCGTGCACCTGCCGTACATGGGCTAGAATCCCGCCGCGAACGCGTTCTTGTAATGGCGCAGGAACGCCCGGTCCGGCGCGACCACCATCAGCGCCACCACATCGAAGCGCACCGGGATGTTCACTTCCTCGTAGTCGCCCAGGTACCATCCGGCAATCTTCTCGTAGCGTGCGCGCTTGCGGGCGTCCACCGCTTCGGACGGGAAGCCCTTCGCCACGCCAGAGCGCGTCTTCACCTCCACGAACACGAGGGTGCGGCCATCGCGCGCCACGATGTCGGCCTCGCCGAAGGGGCATGTGTAGTTGGTCTCGAGCACTTCATAGCCGATGCGGCCGAAATACTCTGCAGCCGCGCGTTCCCCGCGCCTGCCCAGTTCCTTGTTGCTACCCGACCGCCTGTGCGACTCGCCCTTCGCGTTGCGGGGGGATTTCGCGTCCTTGTAGAACCCGTCGTCGTGGTCGTCGTCAGCATAGTCGTCCCAGTCGTCGCCGTCATCCCAGTCGTCGCAGTCGTCGTAGTCTTGGCAATCGTCGTAGTCGCCGTAGTCATGGCAGTCGCGTGCGAACCGTCCTTCCCCATCGGGCACTGCTTCGGATTCGCCGCCAGACGCCTTGCTTCGCTGTTCCACCTGGAATTCCCCGGCAAACGATCCTTCGACCCAGATTTCTTTTCGCTCCATTTCGATCTCCTTTCAACCTGGTGCAGATGATAGAGACCGAATCTTTCCGCGCAGGTCGTTGCAGATCCACGCGAAGGCAGAATTTCATGACGCCATACGGCGCGCGCATGCCCGTGGTTTCAACAAGGAACCGGCGCAGAGCCGCACAGTTCCATCAAATAGTACCGGGATTGTCTTCGCGTTGGGAACCCGCGCCGACGCGGCGCTTCAGAACAGCGTTTCCTGCAGGAACGACTTGCAGAAGCTGGCCCGGTGCGCAGGGCACAGGCCATGGGATCGAATGGCGTCGACATGTTCGGCGGATGCATAGCCCTTGTTGGCATCGAACCCGTACTGTGGATAACGTGCCGCCAATTCCACCATCATCGCATCGCGGTCCACTTTGGCTATGACCGATGCGGCCGCAATGGAGGCGCAGCGCGCGTCGCCCTTCACGACGTTCACTTCGCGCTCGTGGATGTGCAACGGGTTCCCGTCGACCAACACGAGCGCCGGCTGCTCGCCGATCTCGTCGAGAACCTGCCGAAGCGCCTGATCGAACGCACGGCGCAACGAGCGAGCCATGCCGTCCCTGTCGATTTCTTCGGGCTGGACGTAGCAAACGGCCCAGGCCCGGGCCGTCCGCTTCACCTCTTCGGCAATCGCCGCCCGCCGTTCGGCGGCTATCTGCTTCGAGTCGTTCAGGCCCGCGAGGGGCTCTGCACCGTTTTCGAACACGACCGCGCCGACGGCCAGCGGCCCGGCGACAGGCCCCCGCCCCACTTCGTCCAATCCGACGATGGGTCCCGCCAATCCTTCGGCAACGAGCGATCGCTCGTATGCATACAACCCGTTCAGGCGCGTGGCTTCGGCCCGTTCGGCCTGGATGCGCTTGCGCGCCACTTCCAGCGCAGCGCGAACCCCCTTGCGCTCGTCCGCCGCAAGCGAGCGTTCCAGCGCATGGAATTCGCTTTCGTCTGCCGCGCGCAGAAGCTCGCGGATATCCTCCACCGTCATGCCCATGGTGCCACCGCCGTTCGTCCGAAAAAAAGACCCGCATGACGCGGGTCTTCGAAGAATCCGAGGCCGTTCTTAGCGGAACGCCTTCTCCTTGATCTTGGCAGCCTTGCCCACCTTGTCGCGCAGGTAGTACAGTTTCGCGCGACGCACGTCGCCGCGACGGACGACCTCGATCTTGTCGATCTTGGGCGAATGCACCGGGAAGGTGCGCTCCACGCCTACCGAGAAGCTGATCTTGCGCACCGTGAACGTCTCGCGGCTCGTGTGCCCATGACGACGAATGACATCGCCCTGGAACACCTGGATGCGCTCGCGGTTACCCTCCGTAATACGATAGTGCACCTTAACGTTGTCGCCGACGTTGAATTCGGGAATGTCCTGCTTCTTCTGCTGTTCTTCAATTGCGCGAATGATGTCCATCTTCGTTCCTTCTTGTATAGTCGTGCCCAACCCCGAAGGGAATCCTGTCTCTAGACGCGATTAGCTAGTATATCGCCACCCTTCGAGCAGCGCAAGAACCCTTTCGGCCTTGGCGAAATCATCAAAACTATGCCACATCCGGTTTCGCACACGCTACATCTTGCGTTTGGCCGGCACCGAGAAGCGGTGAGCAAATCATTCCGACCCAGAAGCATTTACCCATCGCTAGACGAGCATGAGCAGCGCATAGGCGGCAACGCCGGCGAGGGCGCACCAGAGCAGCGATTTGGTAAGGCGGGCCACGACGACCACCACGAGCGCTGCCACGAGCGGCGCCGCCGCGGGCCAAAGCCCCGCATCGAACATTCCGGGCGTAAGCAGGTCGTTGGCCACGAGCGCCGCAAAGGCCGCCGAGGGAATGTAGCCGAGCGCCTCTTCCACGCGGGGCGGCAGGGACCGTCCCTTCAGGACGAACAGGGGCAGCACGCGGCACGCCAGCATGGTCGCCGCGCAGACGCCGAACACTATCCAGAATTGCCCCCAGCTTATCGGTTCCACGCTAACGCACCTTCTCGCGAATGCGCGCGAACGCGAACGCGCAGGCCACGCCCACGATCGCCCCGATGAAGATGGCGGGGCCGGAAAGCCCGAGCGCCTTGCAGGCCACCACGCCCGCCATGGCGCACACCGCCGCCACCACGTTGGCAGCGGTAACCTTCTGCGTTACCAGCAGGCAGATGAAGATGGAGGTCATGGCGAAAGCCGCGATGGCAAGCGGAATGAAATCGGCCAGCGCGTTTCCGATGACGACGCCCACCACGCACGATGCCGTCCAGGACGACTGCGAGAACAGGTTCACGAGCGTCGCGCGCGCCACGCTCCACCCGCCGCTTTCGAACTGACGCATGTTCACGCCGAAGCTCTCGTCGGTGACCGTTGCCGCGAACAGGAACGACAGCCGCTTGCCCGCCTTCTCGCACCAGGGCGCGAACGCGGCCGAATACAGCATCTGGCGCGTGTTGACGAACGACACGCTGGCGATGATCGAGGCAAGGGGCGATGCGGCCAGCCACATGTTGGGAATCATGAACTGCCCGGCACCCGAGTAGAACAGCACGCACATCATGAAGACCTGCAGCGCGTTCAGCCCTATGGACGCCGAAAGTATGCCACAGGGCAGCCCGATGGCCACATAGCCGAGCATGATGGGCACCGCGGCCCCGAAGGCCGCGCGTATGTTTTCTCGCGTGAACACGAAGAGCGATTATAGAGCATCGCGACCGCCCGGGACGAGACGACGCCGAAAAATGGATATCGAAGGCCGAAAAGGAATTACTGCCCATGGCCAGGCCAGGGGCAGTAACGAAAAGGAAGACCTCTCTCCAAGAATCCCGGCCGTTCATTGGCGCATGGCCGCACCGACCATCCCGGCGCTACAGGCAGTCCGGATCGAAGACGCCCTGCTCGGTGATTATCTTGGTGATGTAGCGTGCGGGGGTGACGTCGAAGGCGGGGTTCCACACGTCCACGCCGTCTATGGGATCGGGAAGCACTTCGCGGGCATCGCGCTGTTCGATGACGATATGCGAGCCATCGGGGATGGAGCGGTCGATGGTGGACGTGGGCGCCGCCACGTAGAAGGGGATGCCGTGCGCGTGCGCCAGGATGGCCACGCCATAGGTTCCTATCTTGTTGGCGGTGTCGCCGTTTGCCGCAATGCGGTCGGCGCCCACCACGACGGCATCGACCGAACCGGCGGCCATCAGGCTTGCCGCCATGTTGTCGCAGATGAGCGTCGTGGGAATGCCGACACGGGAAAGCTCCCAGACGGTAAGGCGCGCGCCCTGCCCCACGGGACGCGTCTCGTCGGCATAGACGCGCTGCACCTTTCCCCGTTCGGCTGCCGCATACACGATGCCGAGCGCCGTGCCGTAGAAATACGTGCCCAGGCTACCGGCGTTGCAATGCGTGAGGATGCGGGAATCAGGCCCGAGCAGGGCCGCCCCATGCGCACCGATCGCCCGGTTGCACGCTTCGTCTTCATCCTGCATGTCGCGCACGAGCTCGAAGAGCACGCAAGCGGCCTGCGACGCCGTCGTGCAGCCCCGGCCGCGAACTGCGGCCAGCGCGCGGTCCACGGCCCATCGCAGGTTCACCGCAGTCGGCCGTGCACTCGCTATGTGCCCGGCGGCAGCGTCCAGGCCTTCCAGGTCAGAAGCGCCGTCCGCCCAGAGTGCAAGCGCGCTTGCGCCCGCCAGGCCGATGGCGGGCGCCCCCCGAACGGCAAGCGTCTTCACGGCCTGCACCACCGCGCGCCAGTCGCGTGTCGCGCATATCTTCACCTGGCCGGGCAACAGGCGCTCGTCAAGGTAGGAGAACAGCAATCCGGACCCGTCGCGCCCGAGTTCCACGGATTTCGGCAAGTTGTCTAGGTTCAGATTCATCGGATGCCTTTCTAGCGTCTCGCGCATCGGATGCCCGATGCCGCGTTTGATTCCACGCGCCCGCTACACGAGGGCGCCGCCGCAGGAGCTGCCGAACCCGGCCGAGCAGCTGTAGCACAACGGGTTCGTGCGCACATGGCGCTGCGGCAACTGGCCTGCAAGAAGATCGTCGACAGTCGCATCGCGCTGCGCGCCCGCACCGTCTGGCACCTGGATGGGCAGGCCGAGCACATGGTTGGGCTCGCAATCGTACAGGCGTCCGTCGTAGTCCACGTTCACCATGTCGCGGCACATCAGCCGCGTTATGGCCAGCGCGTTGAAGTTGTCGGCCAGAAGCGCCAGGTAGTCGTCGAACATGCCCATGTCCAGCAAGTCGGCTGCAAAGCGGCCGCACGCCCAGTTGTTGAACGCGAACAGGCCGTCGAAGGCCACGCCATACTCGCGCTCGAGCACCTTGCGGTACTGCGCCTCTATCATGTCCTGCGGAAGCGGCAGGAAGGGACCCGCCACGTTGTAGACCAGGTCCAGCTTCAGTGAGCCGCCCCTGCCGTACCCGCGCTCGTTCAGGGCGCGGATGGTCGCGATGGCGCGCTCGAAGACCCGCTGCCCCCGTTGGCTTGCCGTGCCCTTGGGGTCGTAGAACGGAAGCGAGCCCACGACCTGCGGCCCCACTTCCGCGAACACGTCCAGGAAACGCCGGTATTCCGGCTGCTGCTCGAGCGTCAGGTTCGAGCGCACGATAACCTCTCCGAGCTGGGCGGATTCGCGCAAGAACCATTCGAAGTCCGGATGGAGCTCGGGGCTTCCACCCGTTATGTCCATTACCTCGAAATCGCCTGCCTCGAACGCGCGAAGGCACTTCTCCAGCGTCCCGCGCGACATGGCCTCGGCGCTTTTGGGCGTGCATTCCAGATAGCAGTGGCGACACGCCAGGTTGCAGGCATAGGTTAGGTTCACCTGCATGGTGCTCTGATGCGGGCTGGTCTGCAACAGCGAAGGCTGTCCCACGCGCTCTTCGAAGGTCAGGTAATCAGCGCGGTCGTAGGCATCCTGAAGCATGCGGAGGTCCACGGCGCGCCTGCCCGCCCGGACCTCCAGCGCCTGCTGGGCGCGCTCGGCATTGAAGGCGCCGCGATGCGGGCGCGCCTCGGACACGTCGAAGTAGCTGCCGTAGCGCGATGCCAGCAGCATGCGCGCCGTGTTCCCGCTGACGGCGCGGGGCTTTCCCTTCACGAAGCGCAGGTCGCTGTCGAAATCGAAGTAGCGGGGCATTTCGGGCATGCCGCCCCGATAGGTGGCATGCTGCCCGTAATCCTCCTCGGTCTCTTCCAGCCCGTCGCATTTGATGGCGCGAATCGTGCGGCTGCGGAAGCTGGTGAAGCCCACGCGCGTCTGTATGGCCAGATCGCCCACGTTCATGGGGTCGTCGACGGTCCACACCACGTGCGGCCAGCCGCACCGGCGCATGAGCTGCCGGAAGTCCTCGGCGTAGGTGGCCCCGCCCAGGCACTCGCTGTGCAGGATGGGGTCGTCGCGCAGCTCTTCGGGCAACCGGCGGCTGGCGTACACGTCGCTGAAGTACAGCTCGCCGCCAGGTTTCAGCACGCGGAAGACCTCCGACATGACCAGCTCCTTGAACGGCGACAGGTTCACGACGCAGTTCGACACCACGAGGTCGATGGATTCGTCCTCGATGCCGATGGCCGCAAGGTCCTCGATGTAGCCCAGGCGAAACTCCACGTTCGATTCCGCGAATCCGAAGCGCTCGGCCTGTTCCTGCCGGTAGCGCTGGGCAACTTCCAGCTGTTCGGGGGTCATGTCCACCCCGATCACCCGCCCGTTCGGGCCGACCAGCTTTGACAGCACGTACACGTCGCGTCCGGTGCCGCATCCCAAGTCGAGCACCGTGCAGCCTTCGAGCGCCGGCGGAATGGGGCTGCCGCAGCCGTAGAACCGCGCGATTATCTCGTCGGCGATGAGCGGCATGACGTCCAGCACGTAGCGCGGCGGCGCCACGGCCTCGCAATGCGGCGCATCGGTATGCAGGTCCTCCGACCCGCCCAGCGTGCGCCCGTAGTATTCCCGCACTTCATCGTGAATCGTCGTCAATTGCATAGGTCCTCTATCGATGCGTAATTTCGTACTAATGTTTGATTCCATGATACAATGCTCGCACGCTGGCAAAGTCCGAAAGCGGGCGGCGCATCTTCTGAAAGGAGCGCCGCCCTGTTCGATTACCCCTTCGCTGCTGCAGCAGTCGCCACCATAGCAGGCTTCGCATTGGAAGTCTGGCGAGAGATGAAAAAACGCATGCAATCGGATGACGAAGGGAGAAGCCGAAGAGGCCGAAGCTAGTCGGCCTCTTCGCATCGTGTAAACCTGCGCCGCCCGTGCTCCACTCACAAGGAACGGGCTTTGCCGGAGTTAGCGGTATAGCATATCGGGGAACCATTGACGAGCGCTCCTTCGCCACCTGCTTCACCCATCATAGCGCGATGCCCTGCCGCCGTTTCGGCGCCCCTCGTCGGCAAATCCGAAGCATTCGGTGAAGATGACGCGGCACTTCAGGTTGTGCTCGGCCTTTATGGCGTCCATCGCGTCTTCCACAATGTCGCCGAACGTGTCGGATTCGCACGTGGCGCGCGCGTTCACGACGATGGCGATGCCCGAGTAGCCGCGTTCCAGCTTGCGCTCGAATTCCAAGTCGTAATCCACGCCCACGATGGAGCATTTCACGAAGTCGTCGCCCTCGCCTGCAGCGAAAAGCTTCAGGTGAGGAACGTTGCGCTTGGCTTCGATGAGCCCTTCGCGGATGGCTTCCATGAAGTCTTCGACCACCTGGTTGAAGTCGATGTTTGCACCCGAGCGCTCTTCGGCGAAGAAGCGCCGGTTGTACCAGCACATCTGCGCTTCGGCGGCGTCGAATTCCTCGGAATCGGTGCCCAGGTCGCGCGGCTCGGCTTGCGCCTCGTGCGCGAGCAGGTATTCCGCGAGCTCCGGTATGCCCTGGCCCGTGCGGGCCGATATGCTCATGGCGGGGATATCCGGATAGGCCTTGCGGATGAAGGCCAGGTCGGCCTCGCGCTCGGCATCGTCGATGAGGTCGCACTTGTTCAGCACGATCAGGTCGGCCTCGGCCAGTTGCGCGTTCAGCAGAAAGCGCATTTCCTCGGGCAGGTTTATGTCCTCTTCCTGCGGCAATATCATGCGCAGGCGAATGGGATCGACCAGGCACACGAGCGGCAACAGGTCGTATTTGCCGGGATAGTCCTGCTTCAGCTTCACGTACACGTGGTTAAGCGCCCCCACTCCGCAGCCCGGTATGTCGGAGACCACGACGCCCGCCCCGGCATCGGCCAGGCGGTTTATGTGATAGACCAGGTCCTCGGTAACATAGCAGATGCAATCGCCGGCAATTTCGTCGATGGGCACGTCGGCCGTGCGCGTGTAGTCGGCATCGACCAGGTTCTTTGCACCCAGGTCGTTGGCGATGACGGCTACGTGGCTCGGCTCGCCTTCCTTCTGGTATCGTGCATTCACCGCACGCGCCAGCGCTATCATGGTCGTGGTCTTGCCCGCTCCCAGAAAGCCGCTGACAATCATGTACTTCGTCTTCATTCAACCCTTCCTTGCCCATTCGCAGGACTCGTTATCGCGCACTCAATTGTATGCGACTTCGTCTAATATTTAAATTAGGACATAGAAAACGCGCACGGCCCGTGAAGTTACTGGTTTCGGCCCGTCCGCCCTCCTCTCCTGGCCCTTGGACGCGAGCGGGTAGTACTGAACCGTTCTCCAAATCAATCCGTTTGCCCGCATTGGGCCGGGCCGCCCAGGCTTGCGCGCTACTTCCCCACGGCATCGGCCGTCTCGGGCAGGCCCGTGGTGGAAAGCTCGACGGTCTTGCCCTCCTCCACGTGAATGACAGTAAGCCAACGCATAGTCGAGGTTCTCGCACGCGGTTCGGTCACGCTCGTGCCGGACATGCCGCGAATCATCCACAAA
>DMNP01000365.1:7749-8396 GCA_003452695.1 Eggerthellaceae bacterium | reverse complement strand
GCCAGCCCAGGTTCTGCACGTGCGTCCGCGTGCGGATGCCCACGATGCCGCTCGAGGCCTCGGTCTGGGCCTTCTTCTTCAGCAGCTTCAGCTCCAGCGCCTCCATGCGCTTGCCGTCGCCGGCTGCGCCCGCAATGGCGCCGTTCCTCTTCCACGGGCCCCAAGCGGAGTCCTGCATGTAGGCGCGGTAGCGCACGTTGAACCACTGCGATGCGGTGCCGACCAGCATGACGCGGATGGCCTCGATGCGCTTGCCGGCGCTGACCAGGCCGGCGTTCTCGCCGACCGCCTGCCAGCCCACGCCCTGCACATAGGCCTGCACCTGCACGCCGTCGGTCACGTCGCCCGTAATCCTGAACTTCAGCTGTTCCAGGCGCAGGCTCTTGCCCATCGTGCCCACGCGCACGGCCTTGCCGTTGCCTTTCGCATACACTTCGTCGGCCAGCTTCTTCTTGCCTTGAATGCGGGCGCTCACGCCCAGCTTGATGCTCGGGGCGGTTTCGTCGCCGGCCGCATTGTCCGGGTCTTCCTGGGTTTTCACGGCGGCGCGCAGCTTGGTTGCCGCGGAAGCCTTCGCCTCCTTCGCCGTGGCGGCCGCAGGCTTTGCGGTGGTCGCGGTGGTCGCGGCGGTGGTTGCGGCTGCGGCC
>DMNP01000365.1:0-7696 GCA_003452695.1 Eggerthellaceae bacterium | reverse complement strand
GCGGCTGCGGCCGCGGGCTTCGCGGCGCGCGCGGCGGCAGCGGCCGGCGCAGCATCCGAAGCGGCAGGGGTCGAAGACGCGAAATCGCTCGAGGAATCGCCGCCAACCGGAGCAGCGGGAACGGACTTGCCGGCCGCAGCGCCGCTGTTGGATGCGCCCGCGTCCTTGCTGGCGCCACTCGCAGCACCTGCGGAATCGGCTGCCGGTTTACCGGCAACGGGCGTCGAGCCGGTCGCCTGCGTCGGGTCGGCGTCTGCAGAGCCTGCGGTGCCTGCAGCGCCAGCGCCCTGGGCGCCGCCGGCAGCGGAATCGTCGGTGCCGGCGGGGGTTGCGCCAGCCGGCGCCTGCCCGCCCTGTGCGCCCTTCGGGGCCGCGGCGCCCGCAGTTGCAGATGCGCCCGCCTTGCCCGAGGCAGCTGCGTTTCCTGCTTGCGCCGTCGGGCCACCCGCAGTGCTCGCGACACCTGCGGTGCTTGCGGCGGGCGTCTCCACCCGGGTGGCGCCAGCCCCGTTTTCAGCGGCGTTCGGGGCCGCCGCGAAGGCCGCCGCGGGAACGCCGAAAGCACATGCGGATGCAATCGCCACGCCTGCTATCCATGTAGATACTTTGTGCATGCACGTCATAATTACCCCATCGCAATATACGGCATTCTTCGGGAAGAATGCCTTTTCCGATATTCTGCGTTGCTTCAAAATCTTCAATGCTTCTGGTCGAGTTGCATAGATTTTGGAGCGTAGCACACTGGCCACACGCCCATGCGGCTGAACACGTAGATGCTATAATTCAACCATGCAAGGCTACTATACCTACAAAGACGAGCACCCGACCGCCAGCAGGCCGCTGCGCGTGGCGGTCGTAACGCAGGGCGTGAAGCTGGAAGGCGAGACGCGCGGATACGTGCGCTTCCGCGTTATCGCGGAAATGCTGGCCGCCGAAGGCTTCGAGGTGGACCTGATCACTTCCACCTTCCAGCACTGGGACAAGACCCAGCGCAACACCACGCTCGATTGCTACAGCGGCCTTCCCTACCGCATACGCTTCGTGTACGAACCGGGATACAAGCGCAACCTGGACCTTGCGCGCATAAACAGCCACCGCATCTTCGCGCGCAACTTGAAGGCGCTGTTCAAAAGCCGCTTTGCGGACAATCCAAGCGCCTACGACCTAATCTATTCCGAAATACCCCCCAACGACATGGCGCGCGTGTGCGCGGAGATGGCGCACGAGCACGGCATCCCCTACGTGGCCGACGTGAACGACCTGTGGCCCGAGGCCATGCGCATGGCCCTGGACGTGCCGGTTCTCAGCGATATGGCCTTCGCGCCGTTCGCCCGCGATGCCCGGCGCACCTACCAGCTGCTTTCCGGCGTCGTGGGCACGTCCGACGAATACGCCGACCGCCCCGCCGCCGATCGGAGCGCGCCTTACGCCAAGCGCACCGTGTACGTGGGAAACCAGCTTGCCGCCTTCGACCAGGGCGCCGCGCAACGCGCAGGCGAGGTGCACAAGCCCGAAGGCCAGCTCTGGGTGGCATACGCGGGAACACTCGGCGCAAGCTACGACCTGGCAACGCTCGTCGACGCCATGGGCATTGCCGCGAACGCCGACGGGCGGCTGCGCTGCAAGATTCTGGGCGACGGCCCCGACCGCGCCAAGCTGGAAGAGCACGCGCGCGCAGCGAACGCGCCGGTCGATTTTGTGGGCTATGCGCCCTACGACCTGATGGCGGCATATCTGTGCGCATCCGACATTACGGTGAACTCGCTGGTGAAAAGCGCCGCGCAGAGCATCGTCACCAAGATCGGCGACTATCTGGCGGCGGGCATCCCGCTGGTGAACACCGGGTCGAGCCCCGAGTTCCGCGCCAAGGTGGAAGCCGACGGCTTCGGGCTGAACGTGCAGGCCGAAGACGCGCACGCCCTGGCCGACGTGCTCCTGGCGCTGGCGGCCGATTCCGAGCTGCGCCAAGCCATGGGCGCCCGTGCGCGCGCCGTGGCCGAAGAGCAGTTCGACCAGCGACGCTCGTACCGCGCCATCGTGGACCTGGTACGCGAGCTTGCCGGCTAGAACACCCACCGCATCAAGGAGACCTGCATGAGCGACACCCTCAGCCTGTTCGACGACGACGCGCGCGAACGCATCGAAGCCCTGCGCAAGGAAATCGAGCACCACACCTACCTGTACTACGTGAAGGACGCGCCCGAAATATCCGACGGCGCGTTCGACTCGCTCATGCACCAGCTGCGCGAACTGGAAGCGGCGCATCCCGAGTTCGCCGACCCCAATTCGCCCACGCAGCGCGTGGGCGGCGCCGTGGGCGACCAGTTCGCGCCCGTACGCCACGAACGGCGCATGTATTCGATAGACGACGCCATGGACTTCGGCGAGCTGGACGCGTGGATGGACCGCGTGGAAGAGGTCTTCGGTTCCCTGCCCGAGCTGGTGTGCGAACTGAAGATAGACGGAAGCGGCATCGCGCTTACCTACGAGAACGGCGCGCTCGTGCGCGCCGCCACGCGCGGCGACGGCACGACCGGCGAGGACGTGACCGCCAACATCCGCGCCATCAAGGACGTGCCGCTTCACCTGCGCACCGAGGCGCTTCCCGGCATCGTACGCGACGGGTCGCTGGAACTGCGCGGCGAGGTGTACATGCCCAAGGCCAGCTTCGAGTCGCTGAACCGCGGCGCCGAAGCGCAGGGGCGCGCCGGGTTCGCTAACCCGCGCAACGCCGCCGCCGGGTCGCTGCGCCAGAAAGACCCCACCATCACGGCCGGGCGCGATTTGTCCACGTTCATCTACGCCGTGGCAGACGAGCAGGCGTTGGCGGCAACGGGGCAATTCGAGCTGCTGGAATGGCTGGGACGTGCGGGCTTCCACGTGAATCCCGACGTGCGCCTGGTGCATTCGCGCGAAGAGGTGCGGGCGTTCTGCCAGGACGCCGTGGCCCGCCGCGACGCCCTGCCCTACGACATAGACGGCGTGGTGGTGAAGGTGAACCCCTTCGTGCAGCAGGCGGCCATGGGATACACCGCCCGTGCGCCGCGCTGGGCCATAGCCTTCAAGTTTCCACCCGAGGAGAAGACCACGCGGCTTCTGGGCATTACCGTGCAGGTCGGGCGCACGGGCGCGCTTACGCCGGTCGCCGAACTGGAACCCGTGCGCGTTGCGGGGTCGGTTGTGGCGCGCGCCACGCTTCACAATGAAGACGAAGTGCGCCGCAAGGATGTGCGCATCGGCGACACCGTCATCGTGCGCAAGGCCGGCGACGTTATCCCCGAAGTGCTCGGCCCCGTGGAAGCGCTGCGCCCCGCCGATGCGGTCGCCTGGAGCATGCCCGACACCTGCCCGAGCTGCGGGTCGCCCATTATCCGCGAAGAAGGCGAGGTGGCGTATCGCTGCATTTCCATCGATTGCCCGGCGCAGGCGCAAGAGCGCCTGGTGCACTGGGCAAGCCGCGGCGCCATGGACATCGACGGCATGGGCGACGAAATCGTCGGGCGCCTGGTGGAATCGGGGCGCATGACCGACGTGGCCGACTACTACACGCTGGACGAAGTGGAGCTGTCGCTTCTGGACATGGGCCGCGTGAACAAGGAGGGCCAGCCCATTCGCCTGGGCGAGACGGTGGCCAAGAAGCTGGTCGCGCAGATAGACGAAAGCCGCGGCCGCGGCTTCGCGCGCGTGCTGTTCGGCATCGGCATGCGCCATGTGGGAAAGACCACCGCCGAGGCCATCGCGCAGGCCTTCCCCTCCATCGAAGCCCTGCAGCAGGCCAGCGAAGAGGACCTGGCCGCCGTGGAAGGCATCGGACCCAAGATTGCCCACAGCATCTTCGTGTTCCTGCGCACGCCCGACAACGTGGCGGTGCTAGAGCGGCTGGGCAAGCTGGGCGTCGTCATGCGCGAGGAGGACGGCGGCACCGAGGAGCTGCCGCAGACGCTTGCAGGCCTTACGTTCGTGCTGACCGGCGCGCTCGTGCAATCGGGCATGACGCGCGACGAGGCGGGCGCCGCCCTGAAGGCCCGCGGCGCCAAGGTGTCGGGCAGCGTTTCGAAGCGCACGAGCTACGTCGTTGCTGGCGAAGCCGCCGGCTCGAAGTACGACAAGGCCATTGCCCTCGGCATTCCCGTGCTGGACGAACAGCAGCTCCTGGCCATCTTGGACGGGCAAGCCCCCGCCGAATAGCATGTCCCTTCGCGGCGAACTACACGCGCACCTGCAAATTCCCCGCCGCCAGCACCGCTCGCGCCACGCGGGCCGAACGCGCCGTGCGGCGCCGTCTAGCTCACACGCACTTTCACGGTGAAAGCGACGGTCTTGGCGGTGTAGTTGGCCGTGGCCTTGGAGGTTGCCTTCACCTTCACCTTGTAGGCGCCCTTCGCCAGGCCCTTCTTCAGCGTCATCTTGCCGCTCTTGGCGACTGCGATCTTCTTGTTTCCGGACGCCTTCTTATAGGTAATCTTGCCCTTCGAGATGTTCTCCTTCACGGTGCGCACCTTGGCGACCTTCAGCTTCTGGGCAGACTTCTTCAACTTGACGGCCTTCACGGCGACGGTCTTGCCGGCGACCTTCAGCGTGTTGGGGGCTTTGGCCACGACGATTCTCACCGTGCGAATGACCGATGCAGCGTTGTGGTTGGCATCTCCGGCCGCGCGTGTGGCCACGCCGAGCTCGTAGGTGCCTGCCGGGGTCTTGGCTGCCACGGTGATCGCGCCGTTGGCGGCAACCTTCAGCCGCGGATCGCCCGATGCCTTCGCAAACGTAACCGCACCCTGAGCCCCCGTCGCCGAAACCGGGTTCGAAACCGTGCGCGCCGAGGTGCTGTAGGCGACCGCGCCCGGGTCCTTCGTAGTCGCTGCAAGCCCGTTGACGGCCTTCGAGATTACGAAGTCGCAGGTAATCGATGCAGGCGTGTACTGTCCGCCTGCGCTCGTGACGCTTATCCGGTAGGTGCCGGCGTCTGTGGCTGCAACCGGGCTTACCGTATAGAGGTCGCTCGAAAGCACCTCGCCATCGTACCTGACCGTTACCACAGGCGACTGCTCCTTGCCGGTGTAGAAAACCCCCGCCGCCGTGGCCTTCGCCAGGGTGAAGTCGCGCCCGACAACGGTGTAGTCCACATCGCGCGTGCCGCGGTACCCGCCTACGCCCACGAGGTGCACCGTTATCGTGCCGCAGCTGGTGAAGTCCTCTGTCGCCTTGCCGTCGCGCAGATACGCCACCGTGTAGTCGGTACCCTCGACCAAGACGCGGTCGCCGTCCTTCAGAACCGGCTCGCATTTCACGGGCAAGCCGGACCAAGGGGCACTCGCCACGCCGGAAACCACGACGTTGTTCAGGGTCCCGGACTCGACGATGCCGAACGTGCCGGACACGCTGCCCGTGTAGTTGCCCATGCCACGCACGAGAAACATCCCGGTTCCCTGCGTCGTGTTGCTCGTGTAATCGATTGTGTAGTCCTTGCCCTCCTCGAGCAGCGCCTGGCCCTTGAAGACTTCCGGCTTGGGGCACACGCCAACCGACGCGTCCTCGACCACGTACTCCTGGTCGTAAACGAGCCGCACGTCGTCGGCGTCGGCCAGGCTCGCGGGAAGGATGGAGAACGCACCCTGGAACGTGCCCGTGAAGTGCTTGCCCTCCCCTTCGACGGCCGTCACGGTGTAGTGAACCGTGCCGGCGTCCACTGCATTGTCGTCCTGACTGTAGCTTATGGCGTAATCGCCGTCCGAGCCGCCCGCACCCGAGCTCTCCACGAGCACGGCTCCCGATTGCGTCGTGCCCACGACCGGGTGCTTCTCGGTGCCGTCGTACACGCAATCGCCCATAACCGACCAAGTCACCTTGGAAAGATCGAGCGCGGCGCCATACTCGAACGTGCCGCAGTCCAGCATGCCCACCGCCCCGGCATGAACCCCGCCCGTGCCGCAGCGCAGCTCGACCTTGGCTGAAATCGTGCCCGGCTCGGCGACCTGCGGATAGGCAATGATAGCGCCGCTCGCGTCGGTGTAGACGCCGCCGTTGCCGTTCACCTCAACGCCGTCGGCATCGTAATAGCGGCCCGGGTAGCGGTTCACCAAGCCGCCGATGGCGTTGTTGTTGCTCGTCGTCATGTTCAGCGCCGTGCCGTAGCAGCCCGACTCCTCGGGATCGAACCCGGTCGCGACGGCGTTCTCGTAGGCCGCCCAGTCGATAATCGGGCGAGCCTGCACCGCCATGATCGGATACTCCAGCCCCACCGTCGCCGTCTCGTGGGTGGGATAGACGGCGCCGTCCGCATCGGCCTTCGTGCCGGTGGGCGCCTTGCCCCACATGCCGTAGCTCACGTCCTGTACATAGGCGCGCAGCTGGCCAGTCGCATTCGCCGCAGCATCGTAGGGCACGATGTCGAAGGTTGCGGAAAGCGCGCCGGTATAGCGCCCGGCGCCGTTCACGGTAACGGTGCACGGTGCGGTCTGAGCGTACTTTCCGTCCGGCCACTTCGTAATGCTCTTCGTGGAATAGGAGACCGTGTAATCGACGCCCTCCACTAGGTTCACGGCCGCGCCTAGATTGCCACTGCCCGTGTTCTTGCGGAAGGTGAGCGCGGGGTGCACGTCGTATCCCCAGTTGAACTGCTGGTCGGCAATCGCGTCCAGCGTGAACGCCGCGGTCAGATCCTCGCCGTCGACAATCCTGAACGTGCCCGACACCTCGGAAAGTTCGCCACCGCCGAGATTGGCAAGCGGTTCGACCTTCCACGACGCCATGCCCCGCTCCACGTTGTCGGCATAGGTTACCGTAAAGTCCACGTCCTTCTGCAGCTCGACCCCGTTCAGGGTAACGGTCACGGGCGGCTCGACCGCATTGCCCGTGTAGGCCCATTCGTCCGACGCGAGCGAAACCTCGCAATCCTCTAAGGCCGCCGGCGTAATGTCGAAGTATGCCACGATGAAGTTGCTCATGTTGTTCGTGTTCTGCGGAAGCACCGAGAACCCGGCACGCTCGGCGCCCTCCACGGTCGTAACGTTGCGGTTGGGAGCGCCCGCGCAGCTTGCAACGCCGCCGCTTTCGGGGTCGGGATCGCCGTAGGACATGCGGTAGTGCACGCCTTCCACGAGCGCGAAATCGCCGTACGACAGGCTGACGGAAGGCTCGTGGGAAAGCCCTGTGAACGGCACCGACACGTCGTAGTCGCGCTTGCCTGCATCGCCCGCACCGCCGCCGAGTGTATAGAACTTCGCCTTCACCGGGTCCCACAACCACTCCTGCCCGTTCAGCGTGGCACTGTGGAACGCGCATTCGCGGTACAGATTGACCGGCTCGATGACGTAGTACCCGATGGCACTGCCCGTGGCCGCCGACGCGCCCTCGCGCGCCATGACCTGCACCACGTAGCCCGCAGGCGACCCGCTCTTCAGGTTCACGCAACTCGTATTGGCCCCGTACACGCGCCCAACGCTCGAACCGCTGGCGGATGTGTAGTACGAATTGCCCGCGCTATCGGAGATGAGGTCGCGATTGCGGTCGTACAGCCACCAGTCGCGGATTTCGGCGTTCAGCCCTGCCAACCCGCCCTCGATGGCCGAAACCGGCGTCTTCACCGACCCGTCGGCCGTATAGGAGATATAGCCCGCCGAGTCGTACACGGGAAAGAGCACCCCGCCCTTGGCAACCGTCGCCGCCGAGACCGCGCTGTTGTAGATGACGAAGTCGA
>DMNP01000292.1 GCA_003452695.1 Eggerthellaceae bacterium | reverse complement strand
TGCACTGGTGCGAGACCGTGCTGTTCCTGGGGTGGACGGGCATGTTCTTCGTCTGGGGCAACCCGGCGTCCATCCTCCTGGCAATCATGGCGGCACTTGCCGCTTGGTTCTTCGAGATCTGGATCGACAACAATTTCGCACGCGTCAAATGGCAAGCCATGCTGAGATGGGCCTGGATCGTGGCGCTTATCTGTGGCGCCATCAACATCATCATTTTGATGTTCGTGTAGAAAGGATTACCTCATGGGTTATGCATCAAAGTCGCCGTGGGTCATCCACTACGACGCGTCGAGCTGCAACGGCTGCGACATCGAGGTGCTGGCGGCGCTCTGCCCCGGGTTCGACGTCGAGCGCTTCGGCATCATCAACACGGGCAACCCCAAGCATGCCGACATCTTTCTCGTAACGGGGTCGGTGAACGATAGAAACATCGCGGTCGTGAAGCAGATATACGAGCAGATGGTCGAGCCCAAGGTCGTCGTCGCGTGCGGGACATGCGCCTGCTCGGGCGGCATCTTCCACGATTGCTACAACGTGTTGGGCGGCGTCGACCAGGCAATTCCCGTAGACGTGTACGCCCCGGGATGCGCTGTGCGCCCGGAGGGGATCATCGACGGCGTCGTCCAGGCGCTCGGGATCCTCGACGAGAAGTCCAAGGCCCTCAAGGCCTCGAAGAGAGGAGCATAGCATGGCGCTCGCTACAGAGTTCGTCCCCCTGCAGCTCGATCGGCTGAGGGACACCGCCCATCGCATGAAGGACGAGGGCTGGCGTTTCATACAGACGCACGCGGCCTACAACGAGCCGAACGTCGATCTGTACTATTCGTTCATGAAGGACGGAAACGTCGTCAACTACCGCATCGAGGGCGTGACGAAGGAAGACCCCGTACCGTCCATCACCGACATCTTCCTCGCGGCGTTCGTCTTCGAGAACGAGGCACGCGAGCTGTTCGGCGTCGACATGCGCGACATCGCCATCGACTTCGACGGCGCGCTGTACGCGCCGGCCGTAAGCGAGCCGATGACCATCATCACCCCCGAGCAGAAAGCCGCGCGCGAGAAGGCGCGCAAGGCAGCGGCGCGCAAGGATGCGGTGAAACCCGATGGGCAGGGAACATCAGCCGCCGCCGAGGGCGCTGCCGGCGCGGGCGGCGGGTTCGCTATGAGCGAAGAGAAGCTGCAGAAGCTGGAAGCGAAGCTTGCGACGATGTCGCCGGACAAGGTGGCGAAGGTGCGCGCTGCTCTGGCGGCACGCCAGGAAAAGGCGGCGGCTGCCGTGGGCGATGCAGGCGCAGGCGAAGCGGCGAAGGCGCAACCGGAAGCTTCCGAAGGGGAAGTGCTGGCCGCGAAGGACGACAAGGGCATGCAAGAGGGCCCCGGCGCGCGCGACGCCCAGCTGGAAGCGAAGCTGGCTGCAATGGACCCGCAGAAAGCGGCGAAGGTGCGAAGCATCCTTGCCGGCGGTTCGGCACCGGCGGAAAGCGACGGCGGACAAGGCGCCGTGGAAACTGCCGCCACATCGGACAGCGCGGTGGAATCGAAGCTGGCGCTTATGGAAAAGGCGAAAGCTCGCAAGGTGCGCGCCGCGCTGGCAACGGCTGCGGGAAAACGCGCTGCGGCGGCGAGGGGAGAATAAGATGGGCAAAAGATCTGTCATACCGTTCGGACCGCAGCATCCCGTGCTGCCCGAACCGCTTCACCTAGACCTGGTCGTCAAAGACGAGGTGGTCGTCGAGGCCACTCCCCAGATTGGCTTCGTGCACCGCGGGCTGGAGCGCCTCGTGCAGACGCGCGATTACAACCAGTTCATCTATGTGGCCGAACGGATTTGCGGCATCTGCGCCTTCGGCCATTCGATGGGCTACGCCGAGACGGTGGAGCGCCTGATGGGGGTGGAAATCCCCAAACGGGCCGAATACCTGCGCGTTATCTGGCACGAGCTTTCGCGCGTGCATTCGCACATCCTGTGGCTGGGTCTTGCCGCAGACGCGTTCGGCCACGAGGCCCTGTTCATGCACTGCTGGCGCTTGCGCGAACGCGTGCTCGACCTGTTCGAGCGCACGACGGGCGGGCGCGTCATATTTTCCGTCGTGAAGGTTGGCGGCGTTCAACGCGATGTGGACCGGACCATGCTCGGGCAGTTCGTGCACGTGCTGGAAGGCATCATGGACGAATACCAGCAGATATGCCGTGCGTTCCTGGACGACCAATCGGTGCGCAACCGCACGGTGGGCGTCGGCACGATTCCCACCGACAAGGCTTTGGACCTGAGCATGGTGGGACCGTTTGCACGCGCTTCGAATGTAGACTACGACGTGCGGTCGCTCGGCAACGGGGCCTATGGCGACCTCTCCGATTTCCAGCCGATCCTGTCGGCCGGTTGCGACTGCTATGCACGGATGGAAGTGCGCGCTGCGGAAGTCCTGCAATCCATCGAAATCATCAGGGAGCTTTCGGCGAAAATCCCCGACGGCGATATTGCCGTGCCCGTGAAGGGCGCTCCGGCAGTGGATTCTGAGGCTTGCAACGTCGTGGAGCAGCCGCGTGGCGAATGTTATTACTACGCGAAGGGAAACGGGACGAAATACCTGGACCGCATGCGCATGCGCACGCCCACGTCCCAGAACCTGGCGGGAATGGCGGTCGCATTGGAAGGATGCGACATCGCCGACGTGAACATGATAGTACTGACGATCGACCCCTGCATAAGCTGCACGGAAAGGTAGTGACATGGGCGCATTCAAACTCGGAAGCATGACCTTCGGGTCGCTGTTCAAGAAACCCGAGACCGTGCTGTATCCGCAGGAGCAGAAGGAGCAGCCCTTCGGCCTGAAGGGGCATATCGCCATCGATGCGGAAACGTGCATCTTGTGCGGGCTGTGTGACCGTTCCTGCCCCACGAGCTGCATCCACGTGGACAAAGCCGCCCGTTCTTGGGAGATAGACCGCTTCTCGTGCATACAATGCGGCTACTGCACGACGGTGTGCCCGAAGAAGTGCCTGCACATGCAACCAGGCTATGCTCCGGCGGCGACCACCCGCGGGCCCGAACGCTTCCAAGTGCCCGAACAGGAAACCAAACGGAAACCCACAGGACAGGGCGAGAGCGAAAGACCTGCCGAAACTCCGAAGGATAAGGAGCCTGCGCAGCAACCTACGGCAGCTCAGAACGCACCGGAAAACACAGTCTACCAGCAACCGAAAGATTCCATCCTGGAATCGAAGCTGGCCCTGATGGACCCCGACCAAGCCAATAAAGTCCGCTCCGCACTAGCAGCCGCCAAAAACGCCTAATCAGTACGACTGTCAGTGTGCCAGGGGGACGTTTCTCTTGACACACTCGAACCAGGAGGCGTCTCCATTGGCAACAGAACGAATGAGTGTGCCAGGGGGACGTTTCTGTTGACACACTCGAACCAGGAGGGGTCTCCATTGGCAACAGGACAAGCGTGTCTAAGAGAAACGTCCCCCTGGCACACGACACACTCCCCACGAGTAGCCCAGCTGCGCCGGGGGACGGCCCCGCGCGCCCTCTGAGCGCCCCCCGCAGTAACCGCGCCCACAAGGAAACCGGCTAGTAAGTGTAAGCACCAAAACGCTTCAATAAGTGGTGAGCTGCCCTTGCGTAATTGCCGGTTTCCCCAAGCGCGGTTATCGCGGGGATAAGGCGCGAGGGGGCGCGCGGGGCCGTCCCCCGGCGCAGCTGGGCGGACGGGGAAGGTAGATACGCCGCCCGCCCCGGCAAGCGGCATCGCGATAAGGGAGAAGGCCCGTCCCACGGGGCGACTGGGCGGACAGGCAAGAAGGCCGGTGGTAGGCCAGCATGAGGTCCGATACGGGCATTCTGCGCATTTGGCAGCAGTTGGAGAATGCGGAGACGAGTGCTTGTGCTCCGTGGTATTCTAGGTGGGTTGTAGAATTTCGGATATCGAAAGGTGCCTGGACGTGGCTGACGAAGCACAGCAAGGGGAATCGGGGGAAGAGGAAGTATCTTCCCGGATATTCACCTTGGCAAACGTCATATCGTTCACGCGCCTGTGCATGGCGCCCATAGCATTCGGGCTGCTGGTTTCAGGCAACAACCTGGCTGCATGCGCATTGTTCTCGGTTTCGGCGGCAACCGATTTCCTGGACGGTCAGATTGCCCGACGCACCCATACGGTTACCAAGCTCGGGCAATTGCTGGATCCCGCCGTAGACCGGCTCCTGATGATATGCGCGGTCCTCGGCCTGCTGATCGTCGGATGGCTGCCCGCATGGATCGTGGTGGTCGTGCTCGTGCGCGATGCCATCCTGCTCGTGGGCGGCAGCTTCCTGTTGCGCCGCTACGGCATTCGCGTGCCGGTAATCTACCCGGGCAAAGTGGCTACGACCTTCCTGTTCGTGGGATTGGCGGGGCTTATGCTGAACATGCCGCAAGTGCCCGGCCTGGGCTGGTGCGACTTCGCATGGCTTCCGGGTTTCAACTCCGTGTCGTGTTCGTGGGGTATCTGGGCTATTTACATTGGCTTGTGCATCGGGGTCTTCACGACCATATATTATGTGGTTAATGGATACAGGGAGCTAAGGAAAGCTCTTCGCGAGGGGCGCTGATGACAAGTTACGATAACAGGCGAAGCTCGACCCGCGGGCAGGGTCAGTCGCGTTCTGCGAGAACGCATGCGGCTGGTGCGTCCCGGCATGCTGCACGCACGGGGGACAATCGTTCGCGAAGCCGGGCGAAGACGTCTTCGTACGCCTATAATACGGCAACCCAGCGGTCCGGCCGCTCGCGAAACGCCCAAGCTGCAGCGGCCTCCCGTTCGGTGCAACAGCAACGGAAGGCCCCAGCGCGCGGCTCGCACAGCCGCCCTGC
>DMNP01000411.1 GCA_003452695.1 Eggerthellaceae bacterium | reverse complement strand
TGTCGGCGATGTCCGATAGGCTCATCAGGAAATCGATTTCCGGAAGCGCGTCTGCCAGCTTCGACGCCGCCGCGCAATCGGAATACAGCGCGCGCCTGCGCTCGCCCGTCTCGAAATCGTAGAAGTACGGGTTGGTGGGCCCAAGGCCGTAATAGCTGTTCGTGCCGCCCAGGTCGATGACCTTCTCGCCCTTTCGGTTGTAGATGTCCAGGTGGCTCGGCGTGCTCTTTATCGCCTCGATGACCACCTCGCGCGGCAGCTTCACGATGTCGCCTTCAACCGTGCCGATGGTCTTGAAATGATCGCATACGTGCGGGTTCGACTGGATGCCGATGTCCTCGAGTATCTCGAACGCCTTCTCGATTACCACTTCGCACTGATCTTCGGTCAGCGCATGATACGCCGTCCAGTTCTCTTTGTAGTGGGACTCCAAACCTTTGATAGCCATGTTCGCTCCATTCGACGCGCGGCGCACGAAGGCGACCGCCTAGCTTGCCCGTAACCGTTCGCTGCCAGGTGGAAATGCGCATTTCTCTGAGCTCGTATACCATGCTAAACTCTAGCATCATGCTAGAGTCAAGGGGAGAATTCAAAATGAGGGAAAGTTTTCTGAGCATCGGGGAATTCGGGGAAATATCGCGCTGCAGCGCGTTCTCGTTGCGCTATTACGAGCGCATAGGCGCGCTCCTTCCCGCCTATGTGGACGAGCGCACCGGGTACCGCTACTACAACCCGCAGCAGGCCTATCAGGCGCGGCTCATCAAGCTGGGCATCGACGTGGGGATGTCGCCCAAGACGATCGGGCGCTATTTCTACGAAACCGACGTGTACGACATGGACGACGTGATGGCCACCTTCGAGGACCTTGCCGCCCAGAACATGCGCAACGCATACGTGGAGCAGCTGCGCGTGCAGGCCCAACGCGTCGAACTGCAGCGCCAGAGGCGCGTGGACCCGCTCGGGCCCCGCGCCATTCAATCGGGCAAGATAACCCATTTCCGCCTGTACTGCGCCGATGCATTGGAAGACGTGCCCTACCGACTGTACGTGCGCAAGCTGCGCGAATGCCTGGCGCGAGCCCGTGCGCTCGACATTCCCAACTTGGCCCAGGAGGGCCTGACGCAAAGCGAGGAAGACGGGAAGTGGTACGTGTATATCGACGTGCTCGACGAAGACGGCATCGACGACAAGGTGGCCGGCAGCAGCGACCTGCAAATTCACCGCTACGACCGGGACAGATTCGTAACCCAATCCGTTCAGGGGGCAACGCTGGAAAGCTGCTTCGAGAACGTCTTCGGCGCATTCGACGTTGACGAGATAACCTGCCTTACCGAGCTCTGGGCCTTCACCATGCAAACGGGAATAGCTGCGCTCGAGGTAACGCTGAAGCGGGAAGACGCCTGATTCTGTATGATAATGAAACGATAATGGCGCGATGCCGCGCCCTGTTCAAGGAAAAGGAGGAAACGTGGCTGCGATTGGTTTCATCGGTGTTGGCAACATGTCATCTGCTCTGCTGAGGGGAATGTGCTCCCAGGCAAATCCCTCGGATATCCTTGCGTTCGACCGACATCCCGAGCGCCTGGATGCGTTGGCCGGCGAACTTGGATTCGCAACGGCGCAAAACGCCTCGGAAGTGGCGCGCAATAGCGCCTTCGTGGTGCTCGGCGTTCAGCCGTTTGCCATCGAACCGCTTCTCGATGAAATAGCCCCGGCCCTGCACGAAGCAAACGAAGGAGGTTCGCGCACGATTCTCTGCTCGATTGCAGCAGGCTACGGGCTGGCCGATTTCAAGAATTGGCTTTCGTTGCACATGCTGGACATGCCCGTGGTGCGCATCATGCCGAATTCCGGCGTGGGAATCGGCAAAGGGGTGTGCCTGTTCGCGGCAAGCGACGACATGCCAACCGAAGCGATGGAGCGACTTATGAAGCTCTTCGCCGGCACGGGCCTGTGCGAATGCGTGGCGGAAGACACCTTGGAAATCGCCACGCCGATTTATGCCTGTTCGCCTGCGTATGTCTATATTTTCATAGAATCGCTTGCCGACGCGGGCGTGCAGCTGGGGCTGGAGCGCGGTTTGGCCATGCGCCTGGCAAAGCAGGCCGTATACGGAACCGCCGCCTATGCCATCGAAAGCGACAAGCACGTGGCGCAGTTGCGCGAGGAGCTTGCAACGCCGCGCGGCATGACCATCACGTCTACGAACTACATGGAACAACTCGGTTTCAGGGCGGCCGTCATCGGCGGCGCGCTTAAAGCCTACGAGCATACCGCGAACGTGAAGTAGGCACAGCGCCCGGGGCGTTCGCATTGCAAAATGCAAGGGGCCCTTGGAAAGCCGCGGCCTTCCAAGGGCCCTTCTCCTGCGGATAGGCTCCCTGCTGCCAGCTAGTCTGCATTCGCCATGTAGGCTTGCAGCTCCTTGTCCAGCTCGGCGGAGATGAGCGGGTCGGGGTTGTCTTCCATCATGCGTCGCGTTTATCAGCTCGAGCTTGCGCTGTATCGACATCGAACGACCCCTTAACCTCCCGGAGCCCCTACCCCGCCTGGCTTCTCCGCACATCATACCAAACCAGCGCGAAGGCCGCGCAAAGCAATGGCCCCGCCGAAAAGGTTCTCGGCGGGGCCCGGCTATTCGCTCGTGCGTTGCGGCGGTTGGCGCCTTACGCTCCGACGCGCTTCATGGC